>CBIMJO010000184.1:0-10482 GCA_966244135.1 uncultured Actinocrispum sp.
TGGATGCCGGCGATCGCGATCGGGCTCACCGTCTTTCATGCCCTCGGCATGGGTGTCGGCTCGGTCGTGCTCAACGCCTCGCGGCTCGCGCCGGCCCTGCCACTGGGCGGCGGCGCCGTCCTCGCGATTGCCGCGGCGTTTCTCACGTGGTGGCTGCTGCCGCGCGAGGCAGCAACGCGCACCGGCGTCGAGCCCGCCGACCGGCTGCCGATCCGACCGGGCGAGGTCGCGGGTTGGACTGGGAAGGTCGAACTTCCCCCCTGGTTCGTCTCCCTCATCGCCGCCGTGGCCGCGGCGCTCATCATCCTCGGCGTGCTCCTGCTCTTCACCGTCGGCGGGAAGACGTGGCTGATCTTCCTCTCGCCACTGCTCCTGCTCCTGGTGCTCCTCGTCACGGCGCAGTTCGTCGTCACCGCGGGACCACGCGGGTTCATCGTCCGCTCGGCGCTCGGCTGGCCCCGGCTCAGCGTTCCCGCCGCGTCCCTCGCAAAGGCCGGAGTCGTCCAGATCGACCCCATGGCCGACTTCGGCGGCTGGGGCATCCGATGGGTGATCGGACCCAACCACAAAGGCCGGTGGGGCATCGTCACCCACCGCGGACCCGGCCTCGAGGTCGTACGCCGCGACGGCCGCTCAATCGTCGTCACCGTCGACGACCCCGGGACCGCCGCCGCGGTCCTCGAGACCTACGTCACGAAGCGGACATGACTCACCAGCTGGTCTGATGGCTGGACGCATCTCATCGCCGATCTCGGAGACGCCTGCTGCAGAACCGCCGCGACCGGGAGGAGCGCCGCGACGGCGCAGCGATGGGAGCGGGTCGGCATCCGCTCTGGCGATCCGAGCGGAAGCCCACGTCCACCGATTGCCCATTGTGAGTGACGACGGGCGAAGCCGGAGCGGTCGGCGCCGAGTGCTACCCGCCTCGGGCCCTCTGCATATTTGGCGTTCCTGGCTGTGCCCCGGAACCCGTATGACTACCGGCGCTCGAGCTGCTCCTGGTGACCCGGGCACCACAGGTTCTGGCTGGGCCGGTCCGGCCGGGCCGCAATGCCGTTGTCACACAATGCTGAGATCATGGGAGTATGGACTTCCGGCGGGTGCAGGTCGGGTGCGAGTTCGTCTATTCCGCCGAGATTCCCACGCCGACGGTGTTCCAGGTGAAGCCTCTCGGTGAGCAGCCGGTCACGGTGACGCGCCAGCATTTCGCGGTCGACCCGGAGGTGGACAGCCACGGCTACACCGACCTCTACGGCAATCCCTGCTTACGGCTGATCCTGCCGGCCGGGCGGTCCAGCGTCCGCTACGACGCGCTCGTGGACGTGCCGGACGCGGCCGAGGACGCCGACGAGGACGCGCCGGAGCTGGCGCCGGCAGCCCTGCCGGACGAGGTGTTGCTGTACACGCTGCCCAGCCGGTACTGCCTACCGGACATGCTCGGCGACGAGGCCTGGTCGCGCTTCGGCGGCATGGCGACCGGCTACCGCCGCGTGCAAGCGATCTGCGACCACGTCAACCAGCATCTGCAGTTCCGCTACGGCAGCAGCACGGCTACCTCCACGGCCGTCGACGTGAACACCTCGGGTTTCGGGGTCTGCCGCGACTTCACCCACCTCGCGATCTCCTTCTGCCGGTCGCTGAACATCCCCGCCCGCTACGTTTTCGGCTACCTGCCGGACATGGACGTCGAGCCCGATCCCGCGCCGATGGACTTCGCCGCGTGGATGGAGGTCTGGCTCGGCGGCCGGTGGTGGACGTTCGACCCGCGCAACAACCGCCGCCGCAAAGGCCGGATCGTCATCGGCCGCGGCCGGGACGCCTCCGACGTGGCCATGGCGACGACCTTCGGCGCACCCGTGCTGGAGTCGATGCAGGTCCAGGCCGAGGAGGTGGTCGCGTGACGATCGACGACCGTCCGGTGCTCGATCACACGACGCTGGACCTCGAAGCTGCCGACCGCGTCACGTACCGCATCGAGCAGGGCTTCCGCTACGAGTACGACACGCCGGTCACCGCGGTACGGCAACGTCTTGTCGTTGTGCCGCCGGTCCGGCACGGCGATGTGCACCGCCGCGCGCACCGGGTCGAGGTGACGGGTGCGGCTCACCGGCGCCGGGTAAGGCGGGACGCCGCGGGCAACACCGTCGTGCAGGTCCACGCGGCGCAGGTCGAGCACACTGTCGAGTTTCGCCTGACCGCCGTTCTCGAACGGGTCCGGGGCGACGGCCCGCCGGTGTTGCCGGCCGCCGCGCTGACCGACCCACGGCTGTTGCGCCCCACCAGACTCACCACACCGGACGACGGGATCCGTGCACTGGCAGCGGATCTCGCCGGCAACGCACGAGGACTCGACCTGGCCGAACGGATCTGCGCCGAGGTCCGGACCGCGGTCACCTACGAGTACGGTGTGACCACTGTGGACACTACCGCGGCCGAGGCGCTGGCCGGTGGTCGCGGGGTCAGCCAGGACCAGGCGCCCCTGATGTTGGCGCTGTGGCACGTCGTGGGGCTGCCCGCCCGGTACGCCTCCGGTCATCTGCTCGGGCAGGGCGGGACCCACGCCTGGGTCGAGGTCGTCGTCCCGCGCGGTGCCGAGGTGGTCGCCATCGCCTTCGATCCCTGTCACGGTCGTCGTGCGGACGCCCGGTACGTCACCGTCGCGACCGGACGCGATTACGCCGACGTGGCACCGACTTCCGGGTCCTACGTCGGCGCACCGGGCGGGCGGCTGACCGCGAGCCGTCAGGTGGGTGTGATCGCCGTCGCCGCGTGACCTACCTGGACCGCAGCCGGTGGCGGAGGGCCTCCAGATCGGCCTGTGCGGGCTGGGTGGTGGCGAGGAAGTCCAGCAGGGTGTGGGCGAACCGGTACGGGTGGTCGGCGTGCGGGAAGTGACCGGTGTGCTCGAAAAGCTCGAGCCTGCTGCCGGGAAGTTGTTCGTGGGTCTGGATTGTGTGTTCGACGGGGATGCACGCGTCGTCGCGGCCGCCGATCAGCAGGACAGGGATCTCGTCGGCGAGATAGAGCTTTCCGGTGGCGTCGAGGCGCTGCCCGGAGATGTCGAGGACGCCGCGGGTCGCGTAGACGAAGGCATCGCGCGCTTCCTGGTCGGACATCGACGTGATCGCTCGGGCGAACTCGTCGACGTCGGTCGCGGTCAGGAGCGTGCGGCGCAGCACTTGGTGGACGAAGCGGCCCACGGGGCGTGGTGTCAGGTTCGCCAGCAGTTTCAGCACCAGCGTGCTGCCGGGCAGTGTCGCGGCGCGGAGCGCGAGGGTGACCTCGCTGCCCAGGCCGCCGCTGGCGACGAGCACGAGCCGTTCGGTGAGTTCGGGGAATTGGTAGGCGAACTGCAGGGCCACCCCGCCGCCGAACGAGTGCCCGACGATGGTCGCCCGGTCGTGGCCCAGGGCCAGCAGCAGGTCGCGCAGGCTCGCCGCGTAGGCCCCGATCGAGTAGTCACCGCTGCGTGGCTTGGCCGAATGCCCGTGCCCGAGCAGGTCGGGGGCGATGACGTGCGCGTCCTCGCCGATCAGGGGCAGGACCGGCAGCCAGGTGCCGGAGCTGCCCGCCAGGCCGTGCAGCAGCACCACCACCGGGCCCTTGCCGGCACCGTGCTCCCGGTAGGTGAATCGCTGGCCGTGCAGGTGGATCTCCTGCTCGGCAGCTGGTTCGCTCGCGGATGTGACGGGCATCGGGGCCACCTTCGGGTAGAGGCTACCCGATAGGTTACCCGCCAGTAGCCCCCATCATGCCTTCTTTCCGCCTGAGCAGCACCAGCACCAGGCCGGACACCGCCGCCGCGCCGGAGATCAACCATGAGGACCACGTCAGCAGGCGCAGCGTGTTCTCGATCTCCTGCCACACCTCAGCCGGTACGGCGCTGTCGTCCTCGGTCGAGGTCGAGGTCGACGTCAGGCTCGCGACGAGCCCCTCCGAGCAGGTCATGCGCTGACCGCTGTCGCCGAACAACTCGGCTGGCCCGTCGGCGCGGTCCGGGTTATGCAGACCTAGGCGCTGCGCCGGTTACGGCTGTTGCTGCAGACCATGGAGCAGCGCGGTACGCCGGGCACCTGTACCGCTCGAAAAGTCATCGCTGCACGTCAAGCGCCGTAGCGGTACTTCGTTGGAGGCCTCAGTGAACGCGCATGCGGAGCAGTGTTCGGGTTAGCTGGTACGTCGGTGCTACCGCAACTGCCACGCCATGATCACGACGACTTCCTCCGGGGGCCTGACCATGCGCGACGACTTTTCGAGCGGTACAGGATCATGAGTGCACTGGTCGACGAGCTCGCCGCCCACACTGCGGCCGCCGCGGTGCGAATACGCCTGACTCGAAGAGCGGTTCAACGACTGAATCCGAGGCGCGGCCGGAACGTTTACCACCAGATCGCAATTTCTCCAGCGCCGGCCGAACGCGACTCCCGAAGCTGACGGGGGTTTTCTACGTCACCCGACGCAACGAGCCCGGGTAGGAACTGTCCACATCGGGATAGTCCCTGCCGGGCTCGTTGTTGTCGTCGGCCCCGTCTACGGTCGCGCTGGTCCGGTATGCGCCTGTTTCACGCCTGTGCGGGCTTGCGCAGCAGGAACAGGTAGGAGCCGAGATGATCGTGGAAGAATGAGCGTACCAGCGGCATCACCGGGTCGAACGCGGCGACGAGTTCGGCTCCGTAGCGTTCGACGATCTTCTCGCGGTTGTCGACGTAGAGGTGTCCCATCAGCTCACCGATGAACGCGCAGTTCTGGGTCATGTCCTCGACCTTGACCAGTTCGAAGCCGGCGTTGGCCGCCATCTCCATCATCTTCGCCGGTGTGGTCGGGAACATGGTGTGCCAGGTTTGTTGGTATGCGTTCAACTGCTCTTCAGAAGGTGTCCCGCGGAGAGTGAAATCGCTTACCAGGAATTGGCCGCCCGGCCGCAGTACCCGGAAGGCCTCGTGGTATCCCTTCTGGCGGTCGGACAAGTGGCAGAACACCTCGAGCGACAATTCGGCGTCGAACGATTCGTCTGCGAAGTCCATGGCCATGGCATCGCCGTAGGAAAATGAGACGCGGTCGGCGACGCCCCCCGATTGAGCCAGCTCGGCAGCCTTGGCGAGCTGGGTGTGGCTGACGTCGATCCCGGTGACCCGTGCTCCGCTGTGCTGGGCGAACCGGATTGCGGGCACACCCGAGCGACAGCCGATGTCCAGCAGGTGTTCGCTCGCCTTCAGCCCGAGGGTCTTGATGTGGTACGCGATCGTCTTCTCCTGCGTCCAGTTGGACAGGTCGAGGAGGGTGGACGCGGGCTGGCGTTCACCGGGCAGCGTCCACATACTCATGTGCAAGCTGACATCGCTGGCAATCAGTGCGTGGAGGTCGGCGAACTGGTCATAGACGATTCCGACGTCCTGGGGGTTTGGTACGAAATCGCTGGCAGCGTCTATTGTCGTCATCGTTGAAGCTCCCTGCTCGTTCGAAAACTTAACCCAGGTCGCATCAGTCTAACGATTGCGAGCATAAGTCGGAAGGGTAACCTTCACGTCCTTGGGTATGACGAAATCATGTGCCGGACAACTGGCGCCGGGGCTGGACTGGAAAGCAGCGGAACTTTCGTGGTGGCCCGTTGGGGCAGACTCTTGTCGGAGTTCGTGCCACTGCCGTAGGTGAAGACGAGGAGCGCGACCCCGACGAGGAACAGGGGACGATGTGGCCGCCAGCCCAGCTCGCGACTCCACTGAAGTCGACCAATCCCCGAGGCGGAATGGACCGGATACAGACCATCCAGAAACCACAGTGAATATCTAACGTTGTCGATCAGGCCGGCTATCACCACAACCCCCCAACCATTGGCGCTGTGCTTGCCGAAAAATGTCATCCGTGCAGGTCAGGCGGCATGGTGGTACTCGTTGAGAATGCCGCCCAACCGTGGGCGTCGGCGGATGTCGAGTTGACTGGTCTGCGCTGGGTCGGTGATCGGCGCTGGCAGTGGTTGTAGTGGTCGTGCGTTGGCGATGCCTTGGTGTGGCCGGTGGTGGCGTTGGTGAGGGTCTGCCACAGGGTAGAGGCGGCGACTTTGATGCCCAGGATGAGGAGTTCGCCGTGGATGCGGCGGTAGCCCCAGCTCGGGTTCTCCTTGGCCAGGCGCAGGACCAGGATTCGGATAGAGCGGATGGTGCGTGGTCGGCCGTGGCGTTTCGGTCGTGACATCCTGGCGTGGTGTCGGCGGAGCAGGTCGCGGTGCCAGCGCAGGATCGTGTCCGGGCGGGCCAGCAGGCGGAGTCTGTGCAAGGTCTGGCGTGGTAGTCGATGCAGGAGCGCGGCGAGCAACGCCTTGTCGGCCGAGTTGAACCGCACCCTGGTGTCGCCGAGTTGGCGTTGCAGTACTGCGATCTGGTGGCGCAGTACCAACCGCAGGACCGTCGAGCCGTAAGTGAACGGTGCTGATTCGACATGTACAGCATCTGACCAGCACGAATGAGTTCGCCGGTGCCGCTGGGAACACACGGATCTTGTCGTTGCAGGACGGAAGAGGGCCGTCGATAACGTTATCGATAACGATTGACATCCAGATACGGCTCGGGCAACCTGATCTGCGCTCGCCGAGCGGTGTGTTCCACGTCACCGCGACCGCTGCAAGGACGGTGCCCGTGATGAGCGAACGCCGCGTCCCCTCGGCTGCCGGCTCGATGCCCAGTCGAGGGGACGGCGATCCCTTGCGTAGAGCGAAAGTTTCGAATTCCTCTCCTGCGAAGGAGTCAGTCGTATGAGACTGCGCTTAGTTGCCGTGGCCACTGTGGGCGTGGCCATGCTCGCCGCCGTTTCCACCGCGTCCGCGACGGCCGGTGGTGGTGACTCCGTGCCCGCCGACTCGCTGCGGGCGTTGGGCGCGCAGGTGGGTCTGCGGGTGGGCTCGGCGATCATCCCGTTCGACCTGGACAACGCGCCGTACCGGCAGATTGCGGGCGATCAGTTTTCCACTGTCACACCCGGCAACGAGATGAAGTGGCAGCTCGTCGAGCCGGCGCGGGGCACCTACGACTGGTCGGGCGGTGACCGGCTGGTCCAGTTCGCGCGCCAGCACCGGCAGCTCGTTCGCGGCCACACGCTGATGTGGCACAACCAGCTTCCGACGTGGCTGACCCAGGGTGTGGCCGACGGCAGTATCAGCAACGACCAGCTCCGCGCGTTGCTGCGCAAGCACATCACCGACGAGGTCACGCATTTCCGCGGCCAGATCTGGCAGTGGGACGTGGCCAACGAGTTCTTCACCGACAGCAACCCGTCGACGATCAACCCGAACAACTTCTGGGTCTCGCACCTGGGCACTGGCGTTCTCGCCGACGCCTTCCGGTGGGCCCGCGCGGCCGACCCGCATGCCCTGCTGTTCTACAACGACTACAACATCGCCGGTGAGGACGGCTCGAACGCGAAGAGCGACGCCGTCTACGCCTGGGTGAAGCAGATGCTCGCGCAGGGCGTCCCGATCGACGGCATCGGCGACCAGGGCCACCTCGACCTGCAGTACGGGTTCCCCACCAAGATGCGCCAGGACCTGCAGCGGTACGCCGACCTGGGGCTGAAGGTGGCCATCACCGAGGCCGACGTGCGGACGTTCGTGGACGACCCGGCCAGCCAGGTGCCGACCAACTCGCTGGCGCCGTCCGCGCACGCGTTCTACTACGAGCAGATGCTCAAGGCGTGCCTGGCCGTGCGCAGCTGCCTGTCGTTCACCGTGTGGGGGTTCGGGGACGCCGACTCGTGGGTTCCCGGCTTCTTCACGGGCGAGGGCTACGCCGGAACCTATGACGTCAACCTGCAGCCGAAACCGGCATTCTTCACGATGCAGCAGGACCTCGTGCTGGCCGCTCGCGGGGCGCCGCACCGCCAGGGCGACGGCAGGTAGGTCGTGACAGTTCGAGGGCCGGGTGTGCTCTGCTGGGACCCGGCCCTCGAACTACGCTGGGGGTGGTGATCCAGTCATCGCCTGGGAGGATCGAACGCGGGCCTACCGAGTGGCGGGCGGTGGCCGCGATCCAGGCCGGCGGGGTGATCGGCCCTCTCGGTGGGGGCCTGGTGGCACCGATGCTCACCCAGATCGGCATGTCCCTGCACACCTCGGCCGCCGCCGCGGCGACGTCGCTGACCGTGTACTTCGTGCCGTTCGCAGTGATCCAGCTCGTATCCGGCACGTTGGGGGAGCGCTGGGGGAGACGCCGGACCGTCCGGGTGGCGTACATCGTTTACGCGGTGGCGACGGCGTTGTGCGTCGTGGCCTGGAACCTTCCGGTGTTCCTGGTCCTGCGGGCGGTGATGGGCGCCGCCAACGCCTTCACCTCACCGCTCCTGCTCGCCAGCCTGACGGACCTGGTCGCGCCCGAGCGGGTGAGCCGGTGGATCGGGGTGTTCGCCAGTGCCCAGGCCGCCGGCCAGTCGTTCGCTCCGCTCGTTGGGGGCTTGGCGACGTTGTCCTCCTGGCGGTACGCGTTCGCGGTGGTCGCGATCGTGGCTCTGCTGCTCGCTTTCGCGCCACCGCCGGGCGAGCCGCGGCCAAGGACCCACGCACCGCGCTGGCGCCCCTTGGTCTCACCGGGGACGGCGTTGCTCGCGCTGATCGGGCTCGTTTCGTACCTCAGTGCCGCAGGACTGCCCTTCCTGGTCGCGATCTACGCCGAGGACCACCTGCGGCTGACCGCGGCCGCGGCCGGGGCGGTCCTGCTGGGGTTCGGGTTGTCGGGGTTGCTGCTGGGCGCGGTGTGGGGTGGCGTGAGCCAGAGCTTCGGACCGCGTCGCTCCGGCGTGGTCGCCACTGTCCTGGCCGCTCTCGCGGTCGCCGCCGTCGGCACGACCACGACGACACTGGCCTTGACGGCGGTGTGGTCAGCCGCCGGCGCCGCCATCGCCCTCGTGACAGTGGCCCTGCAGAACCTCACCGTCCGAGCCAACCCCGGCAACCGAGGTGGTGCTCTCTCGGTGGTGTCGGCTTTCCGGTTCGGCGGCGGCGCGCTCGCCCCGCTCCTGTGGGTGCCCGCCTACCAGGCGCATGCCTCGCTGGCGTTCGGCCTGGCCGGTGCCAGCCTGCTCCTTGCCACTGCGGCGTTCCTGCTGTATCGGAACACCGAACCCGACCGGGCCGATCGGCCGTAATGTGACGCACCGATCGACCGCCCCCATCCTGCAGCGTCGCCAGCTGCAGGATCCACCGTCGGCAGGGCAGCAGAATGCGTCCGGCAGCGGCACCACAACCGGGAACCCGCGCGGCCGCAACAATGTGGTCCACATCCGGCTCTTCCACCGGACCACCTGTCAAGGTCTGATTCCAGACTCGGACCGTTGGCTCCGGGGCAGAAGCCGGACTGCGGTCAGGATCAGGTCCGCCGCATCCGAATCGTGCGACAGCCAGATGGGGCGGCGGTCGCATCGGTCGGCACAAGTGCGCACACTTGTGGTGAAGCGCCACGCGCTCACCTGGATGTCCCGGTCAGTCGGGGCCGAGCCGTTCTGTCTGAAGTGGACGGTGCGGGCCGGTACGTGGCCGCCTGGCGGGACGGGCAGTGGCCGACCGAGTACCGCCTTGCCGGGGCGTCACCGGGCAGCGGCACGGCACCTGGCGTGGCGCGGACCGCTGAAGCTTTGCCGAACAAAGGGACCGGCACCGTGGCCGTGGCGTTGACAGGGACGGTGACCGACAGGTCGAAGACGCAGGCCTGATTGGTCCACGACGAACTCACCTTACCGCGCACGGTGTCGAGCGACGCGGACAGGCGCGCCAGCCCCGCGGGAACCTGCGGAGCGATCGCGATCGAGGCGTACCCGGGCGATGCCACCGAACTGTGTGCAGAGCGACGCGGTGACGCCCGCGAACATCGCGTGATCGTGCGTCTCCATGTTCGACTCGTAGGTCCACTGCTCCCACGGGGTGGTGGCGCCGCGGCTGATCTCGTAGCCGAATCCCGGGTACGTCGTCTGGCCGAGGATGGTCATGGCCACGTCGACGCGGCCGATCCGGGCCAGCGCGTCCAGCAGGTAGCGGGTGCCGAAGATGCCCGTGTCCAGATGGCCGCGGACCAGGGATGCGCACCCAACGTTCCCGATCGCATACAGAACGTTGCGTGAGGTACCACCAGGGTCACTAGGGTGGGGAGAGCCGGTCTTTGACCAGAGCCAGGAACGAGGACCAAAGGCGGTTCTCCACCATGAGAGATCTACATCGGCTTGAGCCCATGTCGGCGAATCCGGGCAGCGGCACCGTGCTCGAGGCATGGGAACGGTTCGTGGAGGGCGAGGATCAAGCCCCGGGTGTCCGGCCCGAAGTCGCTATCTCCTGGCATCGCTGCCGAGAGCAGTACCGAGTCGACCCACACCTCACCCAGGCTCCGGTCGCCGTCGCAGAGGTCGACCACGCGCCCGAACACGACGTTGTGTTCGCAGAGCTGGGTTTTCGCGCCGCGTCCATCGGACATGAGGTGGGCAACGTCGGTGGCGTCGTCACCGTCGCCG
>CBIMJO010000185.1:0-10475 GCA_966244135.1 uncultured Actinocrispum sp.
GGCACCCCGCTCACCAGCACCCCACTCCTCGACGTCCCGCTCTCGGACATCCCCATCCCTGACATCTCGATCGAGCACCAGCCCGCCGGTCCCCGGTCTGACGGGCTCCAAGCCACCGGCCCTCAGGTAACCGGGCCCCACTGCACCGACCTCAGGGCAGCCGACCTCCGATCGGCCAAGCCCCAAGCCGCCAACCCTCGGTCTGCCGTGCCCCAAGCCGCCAACCCCCGGTGCCCCGGACACCAAGCCGCCGCCCCCCGGTGCGCCGGGCGCGACAGCGCCAGGCCGCAAGCCACCGCACCCCAAGTCATCGCACCCCAAGTCATCGCACCCCAAGTCATCGAGCCCAGCGTCACCAGGTCCCGAGTGAGCAGCCCCCTCGCCGCCAGTCGGCAAGCCACCGCGCCGCAAACCGCTGGACCTCAAGTCATGTGAGTCCACGTCGCCGCCTCCCCCTCATCAGCCCGACTCCTCCCACGCTTCGCCAATCCCTTCGCATAGATCGCCGGACTCGTCTCCCGCACTGCCCGGCCGCCTTCCTCGTCGCCGAGCCCTCCACACGCACCGCCGGGCTCTTCGCGTCCATCGCCATGCCTCCATCCCCTCCGGCCATCTCCTGAGGCCCTCCTTTCTTGAGGTCTTCCTTCGAGCGCGGCCTTGCGGGCCATTTGCCGACATCTGCGAACTCCAGGCGACGCGGCCACTCGCGTAGCGCTTTCATTCGGGGGTCGTTTCGCTTGGTTCGGCGATGGCGAAGGCCTTGCCGGTGACAGTGAGGCCGGGGAGTGAGGTGGGAGCGGAGATTTCTACTTGGATGTGGTCGCCGTCGGTCGTTGTGGTGAGGTGAGCGTTGGGTGGAGCGATCTTGGTGACGGCTTGTTGGGCAAGGGTAGGGTCGCCGCGGGCGATGAGGCGGGCGGCTTCGCGAGCGGCGTCGACACAACGGAGGTGGGTTGTGATGGCCGCGATGCCAGCGAGCGCCAGGTAGAGAACAAGAGCGAGGGAGCAGAGCGCGATCGCCGCCTCGACGGTGACCGCGCCCCGATCGCTCAGCAGTCCCCGGCGAACAACCCGACCGGACGGAAGACCCCGACGGACTCCGTGGTCATTCAGAAGGCCATGGCCGAAGTACCCGCCATTCAGCGGGCCACGGCGGGCGTCCCGATCATTCACAAAATCACGACGGGCACCCCGATCCTCCTGAAGGGCACGGCGGACTCGTTGGTGGTTTGGCAGGTCGGTGTGGGGGTTTAGAAGTTGACGGTGAAGGCTCTCTTGATGATGTCGGTGATGGCGTCGAGGACTTGGTCGCCGCTGAGGACGGCGTAGAGGATGCCTGCGAGTGCGGCGGCGGCGATCGTGCCGATCGCGTATTCGGCGGTGGACATGCCGTCGTCGTCGTGGGAGAAGTCGTGGAGTTGCATGGGTTTTTCCTTTCGGGGTCATGGGGTTAGTCCCAGGTGGGCGGCGAGGCCGGCGATTACCGGCACGATCCCGAGACATACGAAGGCCGGTAGGAAACACAGGCCCAGAGGTCCGGTGATCAGCACGCCGGCTCGTTGGGCCCGAGCTTCGGACAGTTCGTTGGCCGACATCCGCGTGTCAGCTGCGAGAGCGGCGGCCACGGCGGCCAGTTCCGTTCCGGATCTGGCCGTTCTCCTCGCACCTCTTGCCAGCGCCGCGGTTTGTGGGACCGCTGCCACTGGGCGCCATGCGTCGATGGGGTCAGCGCCGACTGCGAGCAGATCAGCCGTTGACTGCAGCGCCTGTCCGCTTTCGCCTGGCACGCGGGCAGCTACAGCGCGGACTGCGGTCGAAACCGGGAGCCCGGCCCGCAGACATGCGGCGAGCAGGTCCCAACATGCCGCCAGGCGTAACGGATCCACTTCTGGTGGACGCTTCCGCAATGCGCGGCGTGCTGCGAACCAAGCGGCGACCGAAACAGGGACCGCTAGCAGCCAGGCTCCTGCCATTGTCACCAGGACGCCAACCGGAACCGCTGCCACAACTGGCAACACCTGTTGGCTGGGTAGCCGAATCCGTGTCCGCTGCAAGCCAGCCACAGCGGCCAACCGCCGTCGAGAGACCAGCCGCCCCGGCTCGATGACCAATGCAGCCGCCATCAACAGCAACGCCCACACGAGGTTCGTCATGGCAGTACCGCCTGATGGGTCAGTCGCGCACTCCACTGGATTCCGGCACACACCAAGCCAACTCCCGCTACGAGCAGGATTTGCCCCAGGGTCGTGCTCGACAGAACATGCAGCGGGTGTGCACCCATTGCTTCGCCCAACCCGATGCCGAGAATGGGAAGCGCCGCCAGGATCGCGGCACTCGCTCGGGGTCCGGCCATCCGGGCCTGGACCTGTCCGGCGAACCGAGCGCGTTGGTCAAGATCACGGACGACAGCGTCCAGCACATCGGCCAACGGCAGCCCGTGCTGTTGAGCCAATGCCCACGCATGGGCGGTCTCAGCCAGCAGTGGTTCTTGGACGGCCTGTTCGACGTCCGCACTGGTTCGGCTTGCGATCGCCAGCGCCCGCATGGCTTCCGCGCCTGCTGGTGGCGCATCGACAGCGACCGATTCGGCGGCGATCGCGGGATGAGCACCGGCTCTCAGTTCGCCCACCAGCGAGCGCAGGGTTTCGGCAAGGTGATCCACTGTGGACAACCGGCGTCGCAGGTCCTGCCGGGCCTGCCAACGTCGCCAACCAACCAATGCGCCGACGGCGGCAGCAATACCGCCACCGATCCCGAGAGTCGCCCAGCCACCAATAGCAGCGGCAATTGCCATACCGGCGGCGTTCGGCTTCGGCAGCTTCCATTCTCTGGACCTGGCGCCGGCCAAGGCTGATAGTCGCCAGCCAGATCGCCGTCCTGGCCACACGAGCAATGCCGCTGCCAGCAGGAGAAGCGTGGCAATCATCGGTTGACACTCCGATTCATGACCGGCGTGGAATGTCCGATGTGGACATAGGTCGGCTGCATGATGATTTCCTTGGGAGATTTGGGCAGCGGCGATTGGCCGGTGAGATTTCCGGGATGGGCCTGTGGACTGCCAGGGGTGGGAGCCGGTGGCTCGGATTAGGTGGGTACTGTTCGGATGAGGATTGGTATGGGTGTGAGTGTGCGGGGTTTGGGCTTGATGCCTAGGACGGTGAGGCGGCGATTCGCGATGTGCGACGGCCAGATGGTGTAGGCGGCGGCTGATACAGGGGTGGGTGGATTCATGGTGTGCTCCATGGAGTTGGGCGGCGGGTGAAGGGGGCTTTGAGGCGCGAGACGAGGCGCTGCCGCGAGTAAGCGGGGCAGCAGGGGTTGGTTGGGCCGATGGAAGGGGCGGGGCCTCTGGGAGAGTTGGCTCGTGGCAGGAAGGTTGAGGGCCATGGCTTTCCGGATCGAGGGTGACGAGCAAGGGTTTGGTGGCGGTGTGGGGTTATCGGGATGTGGCAACGGGATGGCGGTGTGGAGCAGCCAAGGCGTGGCGGAGAAGGTGGTCAAACACGAGCCAGGGTGACGGTGCGCAATGGTGGTGTGGGTTATCGGGATGCGGGCCACGGGATAGCGGTGTGGAGTGGCTAGGTGCGGCGGCGCGGTGTGGTTAAGACACAAGCAATGGGTGGCGGTGTGGTGGTCAGCATGCGGCGATGTGGGGTGGTCAAGACGCAGCTCACCGGATGGCGGTGTGGAGTAGTCGCGATGCGGCAGCGCGGGTGGTCAAGATGTGGGCCACGGGATGGCGGTGCGGGGTCGCCAGCATGCGGCGACGGCGTGGAGGTGGCCGGGATTTGAGCCATGGGATGGCGGTCCAGGTGGTCAACATGCGGCGGTATGGGTTGGCCGGATTTGGGTCATGGGATGGTGGTGAGGGGTGTCAGGTGGGTGTGTGTGGGTGGTCATGACACGGGCCAGGGGGTGGGGGTGTTGTGGGTGGTGAGGAGGGATTCGAGGGTTGTGCGGGCGTAGAGGCGTTCGCCGGGGCGCCAGGCGGGGTGGATTGTGAGGGTGTGGGTGGTCTTTTCGAGGATGGCGATCTCGGCGAGGCGGCGGGTGGAGCCGTCGCGGCGCATGAACAGGATCAGGTGGACGGCGGCGGCGAGCTGGCTGTGCAGCTCGGCCCGGGACAGGCCGCCCAGGGCGGCGAGGGCCTCGAAGCGGGCGGGGACCTCCGCTGGGGAGTTGGCGTGCAGTGTGCCCGCACCGCCGTCGTGGCCGGTGTTCAAGGCGGCCAGAAGATCTACCACCTCGGGACCGCGGACCTCGCCTACGACGAGGCGGTCCGGGCGCATTCGCAACGCCTGCCGGACCAGGTCGCGCACTGTGATCTCGCCGGCACCCTCGATGTTGGGCGGCCTGGCGACCAGCCGCACGAACTGGGGATGGGTGGGATGCAGCTCCCCCGCGTCCTCGACGCAGACGATGCGCTCGCCCTCCGGGACGCACCCCAGCATGGCCGACAGCAACGTCGTCTTGCCCGAGCCAGTCCCGCCGACCACAACGAAAGCCAGCCGAGCGGCGACGATCGCCCGGAGCAGCTCGGCGCCCTGGTGTTCGAACGTTCCCAAGGCCCGCAAGGACTCCAGGTCGTGCGCGGCGGGCCGGAGCACCCGCAGGGACAGGCAGGTGCCGTCCGGGGCTATGGGCGGCAGGACGGCGTGCATGCGGACCTTGCCCAGCGCGGTGGTCTCCGGGATCCAGGCGTCCACATAGGGCTGTGCGTCGTCGAGCCGCCGCCCGGCCGCGAGCGCCAGGCGCTGGGCGAGCCTGCGGACCGCGGTCTCGTCCGGGAACTGAACCGCGGTGCGGCGCAGCCCCGCCGGGCCATCGACCCAGACCGAGCGCGGACCGGTGACGAGCACGTCCGTGGTGGCCGGGTCGCGGAGCAACGGCTCCAACGGTCCCGCGCCGACGAACTCCTGGTGCATCTTGTGCATCGTGTCGAGCACGTCCTTGTCGCCCACGACACCGCCGGCCTCGTCGCGGACCGCGTCGGCGACCGTGGCGAACGTGATGTTCGCCCCGGCGGCCGCGACCCGGTTGCGCACCCGCTCCATGAAGTCCGTCATGACGCCCTCCACAGTTTGTGTTGCACGCCAAGGACTTCCAGGGTCAACCTGGCCGCGTTGCCCAGCGGGCCACGACGTTCGCTGAACCGGCCCTTCTCCAGGTCGACCGCGAGGCCGCGCTGGCCGGGCATCCAGGCCAGCAGGGGAAGGTCGATGGCATCGGCGATCTCCTGCGCCCGCAGGCCGTCCGGCGCCGGGCCGCGAACCAGCACCCGCGCGGTGACACCACGCTCGGCCAACCGCTCGGCGATGCAGCTCGCCGACGTGGTCGCGCGCAGCTCAGCGGGCACCACGATCACCGTGAGATCGGTGAGATCCAGCGCCGCCGCAACGGTTTCCGACATCGCCCGGGGGAGGTCGCAGACCACCACATCGCCGCCACGTTTGCTCGCCTGGACGACCGCGGTGACCGCGTCCGGCTCGGGCGCGAACCCCTTTCTGGCCCCGGACAACAGTTTCACGCCACCGAGGCTGGGCAGTGCCGCCCGCAGCGACGAGGACGCCACCCGGCCGGACCGCACGCGGATGTCGGGCCAGCGCAAGCCCTGCTCGTTCTCCGCGCCCAGCACCAGATCCAGCCCGCCGGCCATGGGATCGCAGTCGACCAGCATGGTGGAGTGGCCGGCCCGAGCGGCGGCCATGGCGACGGCACCGGCGAACACCGAAGCACCCGCGCCGCCGCGGCCACCGATGACGGACAGCACCCGGCCCGGTGGTCCGCTCGGCCCCTCGGCCGTGTCGGCGAAGCACTCACTCAGCCAGGCGCCGGCGACAGGCAGCTCGACGACCCGCTCGGCACCGAGCTCAAGGGCGCCCTGGAGGGAGGAGATGTCGGTGGTTTCCGGTGATACCACGATGATCCGGTCCCTCCGCGGCAGATGGGCGGCGTGACATTCGCGGACGCCGCCGGGATCCAGCAGCACCAAGGGAGCGCTGAGCCAGCGGGCGCGGGCGGCGCTCACGTCAGGCACGCGCTCGAGCTCGCAGCCCGCGGCGGCGGCCAGCCGCGACAGCTCGTCGACCACGTCCTCGTTGGTGGCCAGGACCAGCGGCCGGTTCTCGCTCATGTCCACTCCCCTGTCTCGCTGTGCCGGGTCGGTTGGCCGGCGCTCTTCCACGTTCGCCGGTTGGGGCCCTTGGCGGCAATGCCGTCTCGCTCGGCTGTGGACAACTTGGAGACCTGTGGACAACTGGGCGCTTGCGGGCTCGAGCTGCCTTCTGGTTGCGGTGATTTGTGGTAGGGCCTCGGTGCGGCCCGTTACTACGACAACGTAGAATTCACACGCGCGCCTGGATCGGGGGCCGCACAACAGAAGTACAAGTGAATATGGGACGACCCCCGCCAGGGGGGAGGGACGGGGGTCGTCAATAGGTTCAGTCCCGGGGGGTCGGACTGAACCGGCCCGGCGTCAGAGACCGGACGTCCTCACTGTATCCCCTCCCGGCCGCGTCGTGGTCACGGATGCGGCTTTTTCTTGCAGTGTCTTGTTGACAGAGTTCGCGACGACAGCAGAAGCACGCATCTGCACGGTAATCGGACCAACGGACATATGCTGGGCTTATGCCCGACGTCGAGCCCCTGACCAGGCCGGTCGCCGCGTTCTTCGACCTGGACAAGACGGTGATCGCCAAGTCCAGCACGCTCGCCTTCAGCCGGCCCTTCTTCCAGGGCGGCCTGATCAACCGCAGAGCGGTGCTCAAGAGCGCCTACGCCCAGTTCGTGTTCATGCAGTCCGGAGCGGACGCCGACCAGGTGGACCGGATGCGTGCGCACCTGACCGCGCTGTGCACCGGCTGGGACATCGAGCAGGTGCGGTCGATCGTCGAGGAGACCCTGCACGACATCGTCGACCCGCTGGTCTACGCGGAGGCCGCCGAGCTGATCGCCGACCACAAGACCCAGGGCCACGATGTGGTGGTCGTCTCAGCCTCCGGCGAGGAGATCGTCCGGCCGATCGCGCGGATGATCGGCGCGACCGACAGCGTCGGCACGCAGATGGTCGCCGAGGAGGGCCGCTACACCGGCGAGATCGAGTTCTACTGCTATGGCGAGAACAAGGCCATGGCGATGAAACAGCTCGCCGCGGAGCGGAACTACGACCTGACAGCGTGTTACGCCTACAGCGATTCGAGCACCGACGTCCCGATGCTCGAGGTCGTGGGTCATCCCAACGTCGTCAACCCCGACCGGGCGCTGCGCAAACTCGCTGGCGAACGCGACTGGCCGATCCTGACCTTCACCAAGCCGGTCTCGCTGCGTTCGCGGATCCAGATGCCCTCCCCGACCGCGGTTGCGATCACCGCGGCCAGTCTGGGCGCCGTGGCCGCCGCGGGAGCGACCTGGTACGGCATCCAGCGCCGCCGGCGCCGCAAGTAGTCGACTTTGTGGGTGACCCGGATAGCCCGGATGGAGGTAGCGCGTTGCGCCGTCGGCACGCTACCCGGCGCCCGTTCGACACGAGGCGTGTTGATCTACCGCTCACCGACTCTGTACCGGTGCACCCCTTCGTGCCCTTGAAGTGACCGCCATCACTAGGTAGAAAAGGGGTGCGGACTTCTAGTCGGCCAGGGACCAAACGAAGAGAAGCTTGGTCCACCCCGAGAGAACTCCGTGCGCGGACTCCAGGCACCCACGCGCAGCACGCCGCGGGAGGCTTGTCGTCAAGGGACTGCGTACCGGGACGCCGGGCGCCGAGGCCCAGTGAGTACGACGTGAGTTGCACGCTTGGTAACCCGAGATGTTCGCGCTTGGGGCGGGGCCCACCTCCGGGTGGGCCCCGCACACTGTGTTTTCTGTCCTCGCTTCGCTCGGACGGGCTTGGCCGCCGTTGTGCCAGCCGTTTGCGCCCCGCGCCACGCTGCCGCCATCGCGGATGGGCGTGGCGTGCTGATGTCCGGGGGCGATGGCGGGCGTGTCGCGGGGCGCAAACGACCGGCGCGGCCAAGCCGGTGGCGTCAGTGAAGGGTGCAGCCAGGACAGAGTTCTGGGATCGCGGGCCAACTGGGTCAGTTGGTCGGGGTGGAGGGGTGTGTCGGGGCTGGTGGGGTGGCCAACTGGGGATACTCAAACACTCCGTTCGGCTCTTTGCCTTCGTGGTGTTGCGTGGGTAACTTACCGATTCAAGGAGTAAGTCGGTAAGAATCTTTCGCCTCCAGGGAGGCAGTGGTGTCCCGTCCACGTCCCCGCCGTTGGATCCCGTCCGCACTCGCCGCCGTCACCGTCCTTGCCACGGCCGTCGTTCCGGCTGAGGCGACGCCGGACCTCATGTCGCTGGCGCTGCGGCACATGTCATTGCAGGAGAAGGTCGGCCAGCTGTTCGTCGCGACGGTCTGGGGCAAGTCCGCGGACGAGGCGAGGCCGGAGAACAAGACCGCGTACGGCGTCGACACCCCGGCGCAGGTCGTGCAGCGCTACCACGTCGGTGGCGTCATCTACTTCAACAACCCCACCACGGACAACGTCGACGACCCCGTGCAGCTCACCCGGTTCTCCAACGGCCTGCAGCGCGCGGCCCTCACCAGCGGCGCCCACCTGCCGCTGATGATCTCGATCGACCAGGAGGGCGGCAACGTCACCCGGATCGTGGCCCCGGCCAGCGAGTTCCCCAGCAACATGGCGATCGGCGCCGGCCGCAGCACACAGGACGCCAAGCGCCTGGCCACCATCAACGGCCACGAGCTGCGCGCGATGGGCATCACGCAGAACTTCGCCCCGGTCGCGGACGTCAACTCCAACCCGCTCAACCCGATCATCGGCGCCCGCAGCTTCTCCTCGGACCCGAAGCTGGCCGGTGACATGGTCACCGCCGAGATCAACGGCTACCAGCGCAGTGGCTGGCCGGGCGACACGGTTTCGTCCGCCGCCAAGCACTTCCCGGGCCACGGCGACGCCGCCGAGGACAGCCACACCGGCCTGCCGCGGATCAACCGGACCGCCGAGGAGTGGCGCCAGACCGACATGCCGCCGTTCAAGGCCGCGGTCAACGCCGGGATCGACGTCATCATGACCGCGCACATCCAGGTCCCGAGCCTGGACCCGTCCGGCGAGCCGGCCACGCTGTCCAAGCCGATCATGACCGGCCTGCTGCGCAACGACCTCAAGTACGACGGCGTGGTGGTCACGGACGCGCTCGGCATGGAAGGCGTCCGCAGGATGCACTCCGACGCCGAGATCCCCGTCCTCGCCCTGGAGGCGGGCGTCGACCAGATGCTCATGCCGGTGGACCTCAACCTCGCGATCACGTCGGTGATGGACGCCGTGAAGTCCGGGCGGGTCAGCGAGAGCCGGATCGACCAGAGCGTCCGGCGCATCCTCAAGCTGAAGTGGAACCGGGGCGTGTTCCTCAAGCCGTTCGCCAACGAACGCGCGGTGCCGCACGTGGTCGGCACGCCGCAGAACCTCAAGCAGGTTCAGCAGATCACCGACCGCACGGTGACCGTCGTCAAGAACGACGCCAAGCTGCTGCCCGTTCGCCAGCTGCCGCCCAAGGTGCTCGTCACCGGCTGGAACAACCCAGCGTTCCCCGGCAAGCCCGCGGAGCCGGTAGCCACACTGGCAAAGGAGCTAGGCGGCACAGCGGTTTCCACGGGTGCCTCGCCGACAACCGCGCAAATCGACCAAGCGGTCGCAGCGGCGAACACTTCGGACATGGTCATCGTGCTGACCAACGGCCTGCGAACGTCCGCATCCCAACGGAGCCTCGTCACCCGGCTGCTCGCCACTGGCAAGCCGGTGATCGCGGTCGCCGCCCAGGTCCCCTACGACCCCGCGTTCGTGGACGTGCCCACGTGGGTCATCACCTACGCCTGGCGCGATGTGGACATGGTCTCGCTGGCCAAGGTGATCACCGGGAAGCTCTCACCCCAGGGCAAGCTGCCGGTGAACGTGCCCAACGCCGACTCCAGCAAGATCCTCTACCCGTTCGGAGCAGGCCTGTCATGGTGAGCCGGCGAGTTTTCTTAGCCACCCCAGCGGTTCTCGCGGCCGCTACACCGCCCGCAGTCGCCGAGCCACCCGCAGTAGCCGACCACTACCGCGCCGTGACCACGGGCGCCGACCGGCTTGCCGAACGCGGCTGGCGGGACTTCGACGGCCGCAAGGTCGGCGTCCTGACCAACCCCACCGGCGTGCTCAGGGACAAGACGCACATCGTGGACTCCTTGGTGGCGGCCGGAAAGGCGCCGGTCGCGGTGTTCGGCCCGGAGCACGGGTTCCGCGGCACCGCGCAGGCCGGCGGGTCCGAGGGCAGCTACACGGATCCGCGGACCAAGGTTCCCGTGTACGACGCATACGCGGTCAGCACGGCGAAGCTGGCCGAGATGTTCGCCAAGTCCGGCCTGGACACCGTGGTGTTCGACATCGCGGACGTCGCCGCTCGTTTCTATACATACATATGGTCGATGTACACA
>CBIMJO010000186.1:0-10466 GCA_966244135.1 uncultured Actinocrispum sp.
GGTTTTGGGTGGTGAGGGGGTGGGGGTGGTGTGTTGCTGGGACGTAACGGGCGGGACATTGGCCGGACAGAGTAGTGCGCGGGGGTGATTGGCTGAGTCAAGATGTCGACCATGAGCCGGCGAACTGTTCCTCCTCGGGCCAAGGTGTCCCCTTCGAGCAATGGGCACGTACCTGGTGCGCTGTTCGACGGCTACATGGATCCGAAGCGGCCCCATGCCGGCGCGTACGACGAGATGTTCGCCGAGGCGTCCAACGTGCGGTCGGCGTACCGGACGCTTTACGACTCGCTGGCGCCCTCCCAGGCAGCTGACCTCGCCGCGCGCTCCGAGGCGCTGGACCGGGCGTTCGTGGACCAGGGCATCACGTTCTCGCTGTCCGGGCAGGAACGTCCCTTCCCGCTCGACCTCATCCCCCGTGTGATCACCGCCACCGAGTGGTCCAAGTTGGAACGCGGGATCGTGCAACGCGTGCGGGCGCTGGAGATGTTCCTGGCCGATATTTACGGCGACGCGCAGATTGTTCGCGATGGGGTGCTGCCGCGGCGGTTGATCACCTCCTGCGCTCATTTCCACCGGGAGGCCGCTGGGATCTCGCCGCCCAATGGCGTTCGGATCCATGTCGCTGGGATCGACCTCATCCGGGACGAGGCCGGGGTGTTCCGGGTGCTGGAGGACAACCTGCGGTGCCCGTCCGGGGTCTCGTACGTGATGGAGAACCGCCGGACCATGGCGCGGGTGTTCCCCGACCTGTTCGCCCGCCACCGGGTCCGGGCGGTCGGCGACTACGCGGGACACCTGCTGCGGGCGTTGCGGGCCTCCGCCGCGGCGAACGTGGCCGACCCCAACGTCGTTGTGCTCACGCCGGGTGTGCACAACTCCGCGTACTTCGAGCATTCGCTGCTGGCCCGGCAGATGGGCGTGGAGCTCGTCGAGGGCCGGGACTTGTTCTGCCGGGACAACACCGTCTACATCCGCACGACCGAAGGCGAACGCCGGGTCGACGTGATCTACCGGCGCATCGACGACGACTTCCTTGACCCCGTGCAGTTCCACCCCGACTCGGTGCTCGGCGTGGCCGGCCTGGTGAACGCCGCCCGTGCAGGCAACGTCGTGATCGCGAACGCAGTGGGCAATGGCGTCGCCGACGACAAGCTCGTCTACACCTACGTGCCCGAGATCGTGCAGTACTACCTGGGCGAGAAACTGTTGCTGCCCAATGTGGACACCTACCGGTGCTGGCTGCCCGACGAACGCGCGTACGTCCTCGACCACCTCAACGAGTTGGTGATCAAGCCGGTCGAAGGCTCCGGCGGGTACGGCATCGTGTTCGGCGCCCAGGCCACCGCGCCGGAGCTGGCCCGGCTGCGGCGCAAGATCCGCGGCAACCCGCGCGGCTGGATCGCGCAGCCCGTGGTCCAGCTGTCGACCGTGCCCACGAAGATCGGCGACCGGCTCGCGCCGCGGCACGTGGACCTGCGGCCGTTCGCGGTGAACGATGGAAACTTCGTGTTCGTCCTGCCCGGCGGGCTGACGCGGGTGGCGCTGAACGAAGGCAGCCTGGTGGTCAACTCCTCGCAGGGCGGCGGTTCCAAGGACACCTGGGTGCTGGCCGCCCGATCGTCCACTGTGGAGCGGGAACTGGCCGAGCCTGGCCTGGCCGAACTGGCCAAGGTGGACTCGCCCGCGGCCGACCAGGGCCCCGAGCTGACCAGTTCCCAGCAACACCAGCAACAGCAGCAGCAACAGTCGTAGGCGAGGAGGCACGATGCTGGCACGCAACGCCGAGTCGCTGTACTGGATCGGCCGCTACGTCGAACGCGCCGACGACACCGCGCGGATCCTGGACGTCTCCGTGCACCAACTGCTCGAGGACGCCACGGTCAACCCGGACGCCACCAGCCGTCAGCTGCTGGCCGTCCTGGGGATCGAACCGCCCGAGGGCACCGAGCTGGACGTGTGGTCGCTGACCGAACTCGTCGCGTACTCCAAGGACCACGCCGGATCGATCGTCGCGTCGGTCAACAGCGCACGGGAGAACACGAGGGGCGCGCGGGAGGTGGTCTCCACCGAGATGTGGGAATGCCTCAACGCCATGTGGAATGCCGTGCCCGAACGGCAGACCTACGCGCGGATGATGGGGCCGCACGCGTTCTTCGCGTTCGTCGAGGAACGCGCCGCGATGTTCGCGGGCCTCGCCGACTCCACGATGAGCCGCGATGACGGCTGGCGGTTCCTTGTGCTCGGCCGGTCGGTGGAACGCGTGGACATGATCGTGCGGCTGCTGTTGTCCCGCGTGGGAGACAGGGCATCTTCACCCGGGTGGGTGACCGTGCTGCGCTCGGCGGGCGCGCACGACACGTATCTCAGGACTTACCGTGGCGCCCTGGATGCCGCGCGGGTCGTGCAATTCATGCTGTTGGATAGGTTGTTCCCACGATCGGTGTTCTATTCGTTGCGCCAGGCGGAAGCGTGCCTGGAGCAACTCGATCACCAGCCGGACGTCCGGGTCGGCGCGCGAGCGGAGGCGTTGCGGTTGCTGGGACGTGCACGCAGCGATCTTGAGTTCCTGCGGCCCGCGGATCTGCTGGAAGACTTGCCGAGACGTCTGCGAGCGTTGCAGGCGACCGTCCGGGACGTGGGTGAAGCCGTGTCACAGCAGTACTTCCACACCGCGCCGTGGGTCGCGTGGACCAACGCGGAGGTGTCCTCGTGAGCTGGCGGGTAAGGGTCATTCACACGACCGGGTACCGGTACCGGTCGGTCGTCACCCAGTCGTACAACGAGGTGCGGCTCACCCCACGCTCCGACCGCAGGCAGAACGTCGTGGTGAGCCGGGTCGAGACAACGCCTGCAACGCGTCAGTATCGCTACACCGACTACTGGGGCACGGTCGTCACGAGCTTCGACCTGCACGCACCGCACACCCAGCTGAAGGTCGTCGGTGCTTCGGTGGTCGAGACGAGCAGCGAGGTCGAGCCGATCCGCACCGGTACGTGGGCGGACCTGCGTGAGGACAACCTCGTCGATCGCTACACCGAGCTGCTGGAGCCCACCGCATACGTCCCCAAGGCGCGTGAACTCGCCGCGGTGGCAAGGGATCTACGCAAGGGCAAGACCCCGGCGGAGGCGGTTCTCGAAGCGTCCCAATGGGTTCACGAAAAGCTCAAGTACCAGGCCGGCACGACGGGCGTGCACTCGTCCGCGGTCGACGCCTACGCCGCGGGCGAAGGCGTGTGCCAGGACTTCGCGCACGTGACGCTGGCCTTGTTGCGCGCCATGGGCATTCCCGCGAGGTACGTGTCCGGGTACCTGCACACCAAGCCGGACGCCGCACCGAAGGAGACCGTGCGCGGCGAGAGCCACGCGTGGATCGAGGCGTGGACCGGGGGTTGGTGGGGATACGACCCCACCAACGGGATCCCGGTCGGTCCCAGGCACATCTGGGTCGCCCTCGGGCGGGACTACGCGGACGTGGCCCCGCTCAAGGGCATCTACTCAGGAGGTGACGCCACCGCTCTGGAGGTGACCGTCGACATCACGCGCCTGGCGTAGCCAGTCCAGCAGCGGCGGCACCTTGCTCGGGTGCCGGACCGCCGCGTCGACCATCGGCGTGAGGTTGATCTGCGCGCCGCTGGCCAGGCGCAGCACCCAGGTGTCCGACCAGTCCAGCTCGAAGCTGGCCTTGCCCGCGTCGATCAGCGTGACCGCGATCATGTCGGCGATCAGCCGGGTGACCACCTCGCGGCGTTGCGCCTGCGTCGCGTCGCCGCCGACCAGGCCCATCAGCTGGTCGCTCTCGCCGCGCTCCAGCACGCCGAGGATCTCGTCCAGGCTGCCGGCCGGCACGATGCCGCGCTTGACCGACGAGTCGGCCAGCACCTTCGCGTTGTTGCGCGCGATGTTGGTGGTGCCCAGGTGAACGACCTCGGTCCAGGACGCGCGCGGGCCGAGACCGTCGACGATCAGCTCGCTCTCCAGCTCGGGCACGGTCCGCGCCGGGTCGCGCAGCACCGACCAGGCGGGCCGGGCGTCGGTGTCCGGGCCGGTGTCGGTCAGCTTGTCGATGGCCGCGAGACGGACCCGCATCGGCGGGTGGCTGTCGTAGCGGGACGACGGCTCGGTGTCCAGCAGCGACTGCTGGGCTTCGAGCAGCTGGGCATGCCGGACGTCGTTGCACAGGAACGCGTGGAACCCCATCAGCAGCTCGGGCGTGCGGCCCGCTTCCGGCGCCAGCCGGACGTACGAGTCGCCGTAGTGCGACCAGGCCGCGTCCAGCGCGTTGATCTTGCCGAGCGCCGACTGCGCGGACTCCTTGCCCGCGGCGCGCACCGCGACGGCGTCCGCCTGCAGTTCCTGGGCACGGTTGGCCGACCGCGACACGACCAGGTACAGCTTCACGTACCAGACCAGGACGACCCGCAGCCAGCTGTCGACCTCGGCGAGCGTGCGCTGCATGGTCGCCGTCGCGCGGTAGGTCACCGCGGACAGCTTGGTGTGGCCGTGGCTGTAGTGACCGAGCTCATGCCCCAGCACCGACCGCAGCTCCGACACCGAGAGCCCGGCCAGCAGCGGCAGGCCGATCATCATGTGCCGCTTGCCCGAGCGCAGGCCGAGCAGGTGACTTTCCTCCCACACCGCCGCGTTCACCTCGGGCACGATCCGGACGTCGTCCGGGCCGCGCGTGTTCGCCGCCACGGCCAGCTCGTCGATCATCGCCCACAGCTCGGGCTGCTCGGCGCGCTCGAGCCGGGCGCCGTACGGCTCCTGCTTGATCTTCAGCACTTTCCACAGCGCCGTGCCGACGGCGATCGCCGCGAACACCGCGATGGCGCCGACCTTCACGCCGCCGACCAGATGCCCCGTCGTGAGCCCGAGGACCGCGACGAACAACAGCCCGCCGACGATCCCGAGCATCAGCACGAAGAACCCGACCAGCAGCACCACGCCTAAACCGGCGCGCAGCTTGACCCCCACAGTCCACCCCTTGGTTACAGGCCCCCGACCTGGCGGGGAATTCTGCACCGCGGTGACTGTGCGTGTCCAGATGGTTAGCCGATACGGGTGTTGATGGCTTCGGCGACCAGCTCAAAGCGATCCGGCGGCAGGACGGAACCCTCCCGGCGCAGGTCGTCCTCGTCCAGCTCGTACATCCGGTCCAGCCGGACGAACGACTCGCGGCCGTCGCGGTCCCACGCGCCGCTGCCGAGGTTCAGCCAGCCGCGCTCGCCGTCGTGGTCCTTGCTCGACAGCATCATCGCCAGCAACCGGGAGCCGGCCCGGCCGATCACCAGCAGCGGGCGGTCCTTGCCGCGGTCCGGGTCCTCCTCGAAGGGCACCCACGCCCAGATGATCTCCCCGGGATCGGCCAGTCCGTCCAGGTCGGGGCTGTAGTCTAGAGAGGCGCCGTCCTCAACGACGTACACCTGCTTGACGGCGCCGTAGGCGGGCTTGGGGTCTTCGCCGGGATCACGCACGCGGTGAGCGTACTGCCCATGGGACCATTGGGCGGTCAGGCAGGGTAAACAGCGAGGGAATCAGTGGCCACGTTCGCCGATACGACGTTCACGCCGCCGGAGCGCATCCGGAACTTCTGCATCATCGCGCACATCGACCACGGCAAGTCCACCCTGGCCGACCGGATGCTGCAGCTCACGGGTGTGGTCGAGGAACGCGCCATGCGGGCCCAGTACCTCGACCGGATGGACATCGAGCGGGAACGCGGCATCACGATCAAGGCGCAGAACGTCCGGCTGCCGTGGGTGGTCGACGGCGAGGAGATCGTGCTGCACATGATCGACACGCCGGGGCACGTCGACTTCACCTACGAGGTCTCCCGGGCACTCGAGGCGTGTGAGGGCGCGATCCTGCTGGTCGACGCCGCACAGGGGATCGAGGCACAGACGCTCGCCAACCTGTACCTCGCGCTGGAGAACAACCTGGCGATCGTCCCGGTGCTGAACAAGATCGACCTGCCGGCCGCGGACCCGGAGAAGTACTCACGTGAGCTGGCGCACATCATCGGGTGCGAGCCCGAGGAGGTCCTGCGGGTCTCCGCGAAGACCGGCGAGGGCGTCAGCGAACTGCTCGACGCCGTCGTGCGGGCGGTGCCGCCGCCCGTGGGCCAGGCCGACGCCCCGGCCCGGGCGATGATCTTCGACTCGGTCTACGACACCTACCGCGGCGTGGTCACCTACATCCGGGTGGTGGACGGGAAGATCACCCCGCGTGAGCGGATCCGGATGATGTCCACCGGCGCGGTGCACGAGCTGCTCGAGGTCGGCATCATCTCGCCGGAGCCCAAGCCGAGCAAGGGGCTCGGGGTCGGCGAGGTCGGCTACCTGATCACCGGCGTGAAGGACGTCCGGCAGTCCAAGGTCGGTGACACGGTCACCTCCGAGCGCAAGGGCGCCACGCAACCCCTTGCCGGATACCGGGAACCGCGGCCGATGGTCTACTCCGGACTGTATCCGCTGGACGGCTCGGACTACCCGGACCTGCGCGAGGCCCTGGACAAGCTGCAGCTCAACGACGCCGCGCTGACCTACGAGCCGGAGACCTCGGCGGCGCTGGGGTTCGGCTTCCGCTGCGGCTTCCTCGGCCTGCTGCACCTGGAGATCACCCGCGACCGGCTGGAGCGCGAGTTCGGCCTGGAGCTGATCTCGACCGCGCCGAACGTGGTCTACCGCGTGGTGACCGACGACGGCACCGAGACCACCGTGACCAACCCGTCCGACTGGGTGGACGGCAAGATCATGGAGGTCTACGAGCCGATCGTGAAGACGACGGTGATCTGCCCGAGCGAGTTCATCGGCACCGTCATGGAGCTGTGCCAGTCGCGGCGCGGCCAGCTCGGCGGCATGGACTATCTGTCCGAGGACCGCGTCGAGCTGCGCTACACCATGCCGCTGGCGGAGATCATCTTCGACTTCTTCGACTCGCTGAAGTCACGCACCCGCGGCTACGCCTCGCTGGACTACGAGGAGGCCGGCGAGCAGACCGCGAACCTGGTCAAGGTCGACATCCTGCTGCAGGGCGAACCGGTGGACGCCTTCAGCGCGATCGTGCACCGCGACGCGGCATACGGGTATGGCACCCGGATGGCCACGAAACTGCGGGAACTCATCCCGCGGCAGCAGTTCGAGGTGCCCATCCAGGCGGCCATCGGCTCGCGGGTGATCGCCCGCGAGACCATCCGCGCCATGCGCAAGGACGTCCTCGCCAAGTGCTACGGCGGTGACATCACCCGGAAGCGCAAGCTGCTGGAGAAGCAGAAGGAAGGCAAGAAGCGGATGAAGATGGTCGGCCGGGTCGAGGTGCCGCAGGAGGCCTTCGTCGCCGCGCTGTCCACCGACGAGGCGGGCGACAAGCCCAAGGGCAAGAAGTAGCACGACGGGCGCGGGCCTCCCCGGCCCGCTGCCCGGAGGGCGGTGCTGCGGGGCGGTCAGGTCAGCTCCGTGAGGATGCGCAGGGCTTCGGCGTACTTGGCCTTGAGCCGTTCCTGGAACTCCGGCTCGAGCCGCGCCATCCGGACCGGGTCGCAGTTGTCGGCGATATCCGCGCGCTTGACCGTCACCGCGACCGGGTCCTTGGCGACCCGGCTGAGGTAGTCGGGCATCGGCTCCCCCTTGGTCTTGCTCAACGCGATCACTGTCGCGACAACGTCTTCCGGGCATCCCGCCGCCCGGAGATCGTCCGCCGTCACTGGGGTGTCCTCGATGACGTCGTGCAGCACCGCGGCCATTTTCGCGTGCTCACCCTCGACTCTGGCCATCACCCGCATCGGATGGCCGATGTACGGGCGGCCCGACTTGTCGATCTGGTCCTTGTGCGCGTCTGCCGCGATCCGGACCGCGTCGTCGACGGTGAATGTCATGAGCGAGATTCTGCCTGGTCAGGGTGGTCTGGTGGGGGAGATGGGCGGGGAGCGGGATGGTTGGGGGTTGACAGGCGGTATTGGTCTAGTCCACTTTATTAGTGGTGTAGACCACAAACCGGGCGCGGGTGTGGAGAAAAGAAGATGGCCAGCAGGACCAGGCGGCTGCTCACAGCCGTCGTCTCAGCGATCGCCGCCCTCGCGCTGATACCGGCCGGACCGGCCGTGGCGGCCAACATCGTCGCGAACCCCGGGTTCGAGACCGGATCCACCAGCAGCTGGACGTGTACCGGCGCCTCGGTGGTCACCAGTCCCGTGCACTCCGGGTCGCGCGCGTTATCCGGCACCCCCGCCGGGCAGGACTTCGCCCAGTGCACCCAGTCGATCGTCGTGGTGCCCAACACCGCCTACAAGCTGTCGGCGTGGGTCAACGGCAGTTACACCTATTTGGGTGTCACCGGTACCGGAACGGGTGACAAGAACACGTGGACTCCGGTCGCGGGTTCGTGGACGCAGCTCTCCCTCGACTTCACCACCGGGGCCTCCACCCGGAGCGTGACCATCTACGTGCACGGCTGGTACGGCCAGCCCACGTACTACGCGGACGACTTCAGCCTCGACGGCCCGGGCGGCGGGGACCCGAACCCGCCGGTCATCCCGGCCACGCCGAGCGGCCTCAGCGGTAGTGCGACCGGCCCGACGACGGCGAACCTGAACTGGAACGCGGTCTCCAACGCGACCAGCTACAACGTCTACCGCAACGGCACGCGCGTCGGTTCGCCGACGAGCCCGTCGTTCAGCGACTCGGGTCTGACCGCGCAGACGACCTACAGCTACACGGTGAGTGCTGTGAACTCCGCGGGTGAGTCCGCGCGGTCCGGGGCGGTGTCGGTGACCACGCCGCAGAACGGCAACCCCGGCGGCAGCCTGCCGAAGCACGTGCTGACCGGGTACTGGCAGAACTTCTTCAACGGCGCCCGCGCGCTGCGGCTGGCCGACGTGCCGACGACGTACGACATCATCGCGGTGGCGTTCGCCGACGCGGTGCCGGGACGGCCCGGCGGCATCTCGTTCACCCTGGACTCCGGTCTGTCCTCGCAGCTCGGCGGGTACACCGACGCGCAGTTCAAGGCGGACATCGCGACCGTGAAGGCCCGCGGCCAGAAGGTGATCATCTCGGTCGGCGGCCAGAACGGCACGATCTCGGTCGGCGACAGCACCTCCGCCAACAACTTCGCCAACGACGTGAAGTCGCTGATCAACAACTACGGCTTCAACGGGGTCGACATCGACCTGGAGAACGGCATCAGCGCCGGGCCGATGGGCACCGCGCTGCGCAGCATCGCGGCCGGCGGCGGCTCGATCATCACGCTGGCGCCGCAGACCATCGACATGCAGTCCACCGGCGGCGGCTACTTCCAGCTGGCGCTGAACATCAAGGACATCCTGACCGTCGTCAACATGCAGTACTACAACTCCGGCACCATGCTCGGCTGTGACCAGGGTGTCTACGGCCAGGGCACGGTCAACTTCCTCACCGCTCTGGCCTGCATCCAGCTGCAGGGCGGTCTGCGGCCGGACCAGGTCGGGCTGGGGCTGCCGGCGTCGCCGAGCGGCGCGGGCGGCGGCTACCAGTCGCCGGGCAACGTCAACAACGCGCTCGACTGCCTCGCCAGGGGCACCAACTGTGGCAGCTTCAGGCCCAGTACCACCTGGCCGGCCATCCGTGGCGCGATGACCTGGTCGATCAACTGGGACGCCTCGAACGGCTACCAGTTCGCGAACACTGTCGCACCGCACCTCGACACCCTGCCTTGAGGTGCCCTCGGAGTGGCTCTCGTCTCCGCCCACGGGCGAGAGCCACTCCCCGGACTATTGTCTGATCCATGTTCGCCAAGGTGCCCGTGATCGTCGCCCCGATGGCCGGTGGGTTCACCACCCCGGAACTGGTCGCGGGCGCGGCGAACGCGGGCGCCTTCGGCTTCGTGGCGGGCGGTTACCTGACCGCCCAGGCGCTCGCCGAGCAGCTCGCCCGCACCAGGGAGCTCACGCCGCAACCGTTCGGGGTCAACCTGTTCCTGCCGAACAAGAAGTCCACTGTGGACATCGGAGCGTACGGGGAAGTCCTCAAGGACGAAGCAAGGCGGTACGGGGTCGAGCCGGGCGAGCCGGACTGGACCGACGACAACTACCCGGCCAAAGTGGATCTCCTGGTGGCGAGCCCGGTCTCGGTGGTGTCGTTCACGTTCGGCCTGCCGTCGCCAACTGATGTCGAGCGCCTCAAAGCGGTCGGCAGCAAGATCGTCATGACGGTGACCAACCCTGACGAGGCTCGTCAAGCCGCGGAGCGGGGCGTGGACGCGTTGTGCGTCCAGGGTTTCGAGGCGGGCGCACACCGCGGGATCTTCACCGATGATGGCTCGCCCGCCGGCGGCCCGACCTACGGCCTGCTGGCGCTGCTGCGGTTGATTCAGCACGAGACCGATCTGCCGTTGATCGCGACCGGTGGCCTCGTGCACGGCGCCGACATCGCCGCGGTTCTGGTCGCGGGCGCGGTGGCGGCCCAGCTGGGGACGGCGTTCCTGGCCAGCCC
>CBIMJO010000187.1:0-10451 GCA_966244135.1 uncultured Actinocrispum sp.
TACCGCATCGTGCAGGAGGCGTTGACCAACGTGATCAAGCATGCCGGGGCGGGGGCATCCGCCTCCATCGTGTTGGCGTACACCGCATCGGAGCTCGAGATCCGTGTGACCGACGACGGCGTGGCGGTTCCCGCCCAGAAGACCCTGCCGGGCAACGGGATCGGCGGCATGCGGGAACGAGCCCGCCTGCTGGGCGGGCAGCTCAGCGCCGGCCCGCTGCCGGGTGGAGGCTTCGAGGTCCGCGCCAAACTGCCGATCGGGGATTCGCACGCATGATCCGGGTACTGCTGGCTGACGACCAGGCTCTTGTCCGTACGGGTTTCCGGCTCATCCTGCAGCAGGTACCCGACATGTCCGTGGTCGGCGAGGCGGCCGACGGTGCACAGGCGGCGGCGATGGCCCTCGAACTGCGGCCGGACGTGGTGCTGATGGACGTCCGGATGCCGCAGGTGGACGGCGTCGAGGCGACCCGGCTGATCCGCGCGGACGGCGGCCCGGCACGGGTCCTGATCCTGACCACGTTCGATCTCGACGAGTACGTGTACGCGGCCCTGCGCGCAGGGGCGAGCGGCTTCCTCGTGAAGGACACGCTCGCCGCCGACCTGCTCTCCGCGATCCGCGCGGTGGCCGCCGGTGACGCGGTCGTGGCGCCGAGCGCGACCCGCCGGCTGCTGGAACGTTATGTTCCCGCCGGGAGCACGCCGTCGGCGTTCGCCGCGCTCGATCCGGACGTGCTCACCGACCGCGAGCGTGAGGTGCTGACGCTGATCGCCCGCGGCCTGTCCAACGCGGAGATAGCCGGCCGTCTCTTCCTGTCCGAGGGGACGGTGAAGACCCACGTGAGCCGCGTCCTGACGAAGCTCAACCTGAGAGACCGGGTGCAGGCGGTGGTGTATGCGTACGAGTCCGGCCTGATCCGGGCCGGCACATGAGCCAAGAGCCGAACGTGACCTACACGCGTGACGGGTTCTGGTCACATCGTCCACGGTGAATCCGTCGGGCACCGCGGGCGTGAGCGGGCCGGGTTTGATGACCGCGGTGCGGCCGGCGTCGCGCAGCGTGCCACCGGTGAACAGCCCGGTATCCGGCTCGATGGCCAGGTGCGCTTTGTAACCGTCTTGCCTGTGGTGCACGGTTTTACGCACATGCCGGGCCTCGGGGTCCACAGTGGAGATGACCCGGTCGGCTCAACGGTCAGTGTGCTGGGACCGCTCGGGTGCCCAGGTCCGGATCTCGTCGCACAGATAGGTCGTCTGCTGGTGGCGGCCGGGCCGTGCGGTGGTCGAATCATCGTGAGTGTTAACGTGTGTTCACGATAGTGAACCCCCTGAGGTGGGAGGTGTGCATGGGGCAGGCAGATGGTGCTGATCTCGATCCGGCTGTCGTGGTTGAGCGGAACCGGGAACAGCAGGCTGCGGTGTACGGCGAGCCGCTGGCCGCCTTGCTGGGCCGAGTGGTCGAGCAGTTGGGTCTGACCCAGGCCCGTATCGCGGGCATCCTGGGTCTGTCCGCGCCCATGATCTCGCAGTTGATCAGCGCACGCCGGGTGAAGATCGGCAATCCGGTCGCGGTTCAGCGGCTGCAGTCGCTCGCCGAGCTGGCGTCCCGGGTCTCGGCCGGGCACGTGCCGATGGCGGAAGTGGAGTCGCGGCTTGCCGAGATCGGCGCTCAGTCGGCAGTGGTGAGCAGGAGCACGACCGGTGGCGCGTTGCCGCCGCGGGCCGGGGCGCGTGCGGTGCAGGCGGTGTTCCGGGCCGTGGCCAGTGCGGAGGACCTGCTCGACGCGGCGTCGATGGTCAAGGACAAGTATCCGGAGATCGCGATGATGCTGCGGGTATATGGTGCGGGCCGGACCGGGGACGCGGTCGCGCATTTCGAGACGAATGTCGAACCGTTTTAGTCAGGACAGGGCTTGGGGGTGCACTGGTCGCCGATGAGCGGGTTGGCGGGACGGTACCTGGTCGGGCGGTATCTGCTGGTGGATCCCATTGCCTCCGGGGGTATGGGATCGGTGTGGCGGGTCTGGGACGCGCAACAACGCCGGTATGTGGCGGCGAAACTGCTGCGTCCGGCCGACGCGGGTTCGCTGCTGCGGTTCGTGCGTGAGCAGTCGCTGCGAGTCGTGCATCCGCATGTGGTCGCTCCTCTGGGCTGGGCGGCCGAGGACGAGCACGTGTTGCTGACCATGGACCTGGTTGACGGTGGCAGTGTGGCCCACCTGCTGGGTGACTACGGCGCACTGCCTCTTTCGTATACCGCGGTGCTGATCGATCAATTGTTGGACGCACTCACCGCGGTGCACGCGCACGGCATTGTGCACCGGGATGTGAAGCCGTCGAATCTGTTGCTCGATCGGACCGGCCGGGACCTGCCGGTGCTGCGTTTGGCTGATTTCGGTATCGCCGCGGTGGTGGGCGAACCCCGGTTGACCCGAAGCGATCTGACAATAGGCACGCCGGGATTCGTGGCGCCGGAGTGTTTCGAGGGCGCCGACCCGGATCCACGGCAGGATCTGTACTCGGCGGGGATGCTCGCGCTCATGCTGTTGGCCGGCGGTCAGCAGGCCGATGTTCCCAGGGAGGACCTCCCGGAACCGGTGAACGCGTTTCTGGACGCGATGTCGGCGGCCTTGCCTGCGGATCGCCCGGAGTCGGCCGCCGCGGCGCGCGAGCAGTGGCTGGCGGTGATCGAGCGAGCCAATGTGGCACCCGTCGACCCGGGCAGCCCGGACGCGATCGAGGTGTTCGAGCACGTCGGTCCGCTGCCGGAAGGCTTCGGGCCGGACGGCCCGGTCGCCGGCCGCTCGTCCGTGCCGGCCGGCCAGGTCTCGATCGACGAGACCAGCACGGCCGAGATTCCCGCGCCCTCGTCAGCCTCTTCCGATCCGCCTGCTCCGACGGTACCCGAGGCGGCAACCCCGGCCGAGCCCGCGGACGCAAGGCGCCGGATGCTGACCCGGCTGGGCCGGCCCGCGGCCGTGACCGCCGGGGCGGTCGCATTGGCCGTCGCGGTCGGTGTCCCGCTCGCGTTGTCGGCGGGACATGGCGAGACCCAGGCCGAGACCCAGTCGGAGGCAGCACCAGCCACATCCAGCACGACCACCACGGCCGCGACGCATGCCGGATCCTCGACGACCACTGCCCCCACAACGTCGGCCCTGCCGGTGGCGGCCACGCCCCCTCAACGCCCGGCCCAGAACCCCACCGGTGCCGCACCCCCTCCGGTGGAGCGGACCGTGCTCCCCATCGACGACAGCTTCGCCATCTCGACGACCGACAAGTGCGGCGGCGCCGACTATGTCGACCACGGCCAAGGCGCGCCGGGGGCCGCCAACCTGGACAGCGTCGTCGTGCACGACTACTGCGCCGACGGGCATGGGGTGAAGGCCTGGGTGAAGCTGGACGGCACCCCGCTCAGCTCGAGGTACAACGGCGACGGACAGAACGCCGCCCCAGTGACCTGGAACCCGTTCACCACCCTCAACGCCGGCCAGAAGATCACGCTGTCGGTCTGCCTGGTCGACGGGAGCACCCACAACCCGCCGGCCAAGTGCGTGGAACGCACCGTCGCCCTGGCCGATGGCTGACCAGGACAGCCGCGCCGTTTCCTGACCATCCCGCGATGTCGTCGCCGACCGGTTGACCGCGCCGCAGTGGATGGCGCTCAGCGAAGACGCGGACCGCTGGGTCGTGCGGAACACCGAAGACGGCTGAACCGATGCCGACGAGAAGCCGCGCGCCCGCCCGGACCCCGCTGGTCACCGACCGGTTGCGGGTGGAGTTCCTGCGCCATGGCGTGATCCGGCAAACCACTGGCGTGTGCGATAGAAACGCGATATCTTCACTCTAGTAAATTTACAGTTGAGGTGAAGGTTGTCATGCTGCGGCGTGCGAGCGTCCTTTGCGGAGGGCGATCGGTCCGTGGCCGACTCCTCACGCGGTGCCAAAGGCACCGCTCACTTCGACAGCCGTTCGTTCCGCATCAAGGCATAGGGGAGAAACAAGTGTCTACTAAGGACGGTATGAGGGTGGGGAGCAAATGACCGAAGGTCTCCCCAAGTACGCGGGGATGCCCACCGAGCAGGAGATCAACCGCGAAACGTACGCGGCGCGGCAGCGGGTGGAACGCTTCTCCCGGACGGCGGACCGGATCAACTCGATGACGGTCACCGAGCAGAGCGGTCCCATCCGCGCCACTGTCGACATGTCCGGCGCCCTGCTGAGCATCGAGTTCGACCCGCACGCCGCCCGGATGGGGGTGGCCGCGGCCGTCCAGCAGATCACGGCGTGCGTCCAGCGCGCGCAAGCGAGGATCACCGATGTGGCCCAGCAGGTGCTGGCCCAGGAGCTGCCTGGCGACCCGTCCGCCGAGCTGGTGGTGAGCCGTTTCCGGGAGCGGTACCCGAACACCGAACCCGGGCCTGAGCCGCCTGTCCGCCCACGGGACGACGACTGGGACCAGCGGTCGGTTGTGCGGCGGGACAAGTGGTGACGGCGTTGGGGGACGAATCGTGAGCAATGGGAAATTCTCTGTCGACATGGACGCGATGGCGCGCACCATCACGGCCATGCGCCAGTCGGTGAACGACATGCACGGCATCTGGGCCAAGGTGACAACGGGCGACTTCGACATCCCCGACGGCACGTTCACCCTGCTGGACCCCGGTGTGCTGGAGAGCTACTCCGAGGTCAGGACGTACATCGTCCAGTTCCTGGCGGACATGGAGTCACGGTTCACCACCATGGCCACAGAGCTGGAAGCGGTGCTCAACGCCTACGGCGACACCGAACTCGGCAGCGAAACGCGCGCCAACTCGATCTCCGGCGAACTGCGCACCACCCCGTGACCGAAGGACCTCGACGATGACATTCGCCCCACCCCCGAAACTGTACGAGCTGCGGTCGGCGACCCAGGACCTGCTCGACGCGCTGGACGGCACCACCTGGAAGCTGATCATGAAGGTCGCCGGGAACTCACGACCGGTGCAGCAGGCACACCAGATCATGAACGAGACGAAGTACTACATCAAGACGTGGATCATGGGCCCCGAGCGGGTGGCCGACACGGCCAAGCAGTGGGCGTCGATCACCGGCCAGTTCCAGACCGTCGTCGATGACTGCCAGACGCAGCTCGACGTGCTCGGCAAGCACTGGACCGGGGAGGCCGCGGAATCCTTCGCCAGCTACTCGGGCCAGCTGATGAAGAAGCTGGGCAACGGCGGCCCGGCCACCAACCAGGTCCAGGCCAACCTGTCCACGCTCGGCGCCAACCTGACCAAGCTGCGCGGCGCCACCATCGCCGAGGCCACCGTCGCCATCATCGACCTGGTGAAGGACGGCATCGGTGTGGTGAACACCGCGGTCGGCGGCATCGACGTCAAGACGCTGGTCGAGGCCGTGGTCTTCCCACCCCTCGCGGTCGTGCAGTACTGCCTGAACGTGGTGAACTCCGAGGCCAACCTGCTGGCGGACGCGCTGAAGCACATGGTCGTGATGGCGCGCAGCCTCAACGACAGTCTCGCCGACATGCGCAGCTCGGCCACCCAGATGAACGGCGGCGTGCACAGCCTGCTGGGCAACGACGGCGTGCCCCCGGAGCCACCGGGCCTGGGCGACAAGAAGGGATGGAAACCGGTCTGACGACCCGCCGCGTGAAAGGCGCGGAGGAATCGCAGTGGTTCGGTTCCGGTTGACCAGAGTTCGGGGCGGCGATCGGACTGGTCGAGCGACGCAAGACTCCCGTGGTCTGCATGCCTGCTATGACCACATCCACGCCCAACAGCCAGCCACCGCAACCACGGCGTAGATCACTGGAGAGCCGGATGCCGGGAAACCTGGCGCGTCCGGTTCGGCCGGGCCGTAGGGAAAGGATCCGCAATTGCGGGCACCTCGCCATACGGCCTACCCAGCCGTTCCGGAGGTGGGGACTGCCGCCGCAGTTTGTTGATCTACGTGGCCCGGTGGTGGGCAAAGCCAAGATCAGCTGACAGCTTGCCGGGCCGACATCAGCCGGCGAAGTGGGTTTTGCTCAGTGTGAGGAGTCTTTGCTGGGTGGTGGGGTCGTGGGATACCGGTGGGGTGGTTGATTCCTTGTCGCGGTTGAAGTAGCGGCCGGTGACACCGGTCATAGCTGGGTCGGTCGCGATGCGTGTTGCGCTGGTCGCTCCTTCGGTGGGGGTGAGCAGGCTGCGGCGGATCAGGGTGCGCATGGGGCGGAGCAGTGGGGGTACGAGGTCGTCGATGATGTCGGTGGCGACGATCCCCGGATGCAGAGCGTTGATGGTCACTCCGTCGGTGGCGAGGTCGCGGGCGAGGGCGTAGCCGGCGGTGACGGTCATGAGCTTGGCGCGGGCGTAGGCCTCGAACGGCGCGAACCCGGCAGCGGGATTGAGTTCCGTGAGGTCGCCGATACCGGACAGGTCGAGGGTCGCCGGTCGGGGCTTGCCCGCGAGCTTGATCTGCCGGGTGTCGTTGAGGGTGTCGCTGGCGACGTTCACCACGCGGGCCTGGCCGCGTCGCAGCGGCACGTCCAGCAGGGTGGTGAGGCCGTAGGCGGCGAGGTAGTCGAGGGCGATGTGCATCTCGATGCCGTCGGCCGAGACGCGGTGTTCGGAGAAGTGCGCGCCGGCGTTGTTGATCAGGATGTGGATCTGGTCGTAACGGTCCACAATGGTCTTCGCCGCGGCCACGATGTCCGCGCGCCGGGACAGGTCTCCGGGAATGACGTCGAGGCGGCTCGCTGCCTGTGAGCCGATGTGTGCGCGCAGAGCGTCCGCGCGAGCGGGGTTGCGGGCGATGGTGACCACGTGCGCGCCCGCGCGGACGAGGTCGGCGGCGATGATCTGGCCCATGCCGCCGGTCGCGCCGGTGACGAGGGCGATCTTGCCCGTCAGGTCGGGGATGGTGGCGTTCATCGGGTGATCCTCGGGTGGGCGTGGGTGTAGCGCGGGGTGTCGGCCTCGTCGAGCAGGAACGCGGCGAGATCGGCGCGTCCGATGGAACTCCACAGCCGGATGCGCAGGTCGGTGCCGGCCCGGTACTTGCCGATCGCGTCGTGGTCCGACAGCTTCGGCGGCCGCACGATCGTCCAGTCCAGGCCGGAGGCGGTGATGAGCGGTTCCATCGTTTCCTTGTCGTGCATCCGCTCGGCCACGTTCGCCCACACCGCCAAGGAGTACAGCGACTTGTCGTGCGTTTCCAGCACGCCGTGTGCGCTGACGGCGATCAGGCGGGTCACCCCGGCTGCCTTCATCGCGGTGATCGCGGAGCGGATGCCGTCGGTGCAGACCGTCGTTGGGCCGTTGTCCGCCCCGCCCAGCGTGCTGATCACCACGCTCGTGCCCGGCAGGGCACGGGTGAGGGCGGAGGCGTCCGTGACCTCGGGCCAGGTCACCTCGCTGAGGCGTTCCCTCGGTGTGAACGTTCCTGTCCGGCGGACCAGCGCGACGACGTGGTGCCCGCGCTGAAGAGCCGTGGACACCACGTGACGTCCGGTGGCACCGGTCGCCCCGAGGACGGCCACTGTCTTCTGTGATACAGAATGTCTCATACCGCTATGATGCACACTCGTTGCACTGCGAGTCAAGTTGTCTCATAAGATGGGTTTGTGGCCAGCGAGACAGACCCCCGGTTCCTGCGAAGCCGGGAAGCGATCCTGAACGCCGCTCGTGAACTGCTGCTGGAAAGTGGCCCGACAGCGGTGACACACGTGCAGGTCGCTGAGCGCGCCGCAGTGGGACGGGCGACGGTCTACCGCCACTGGCCCCAGGCTGAATCCCTCCTCATCGAGGCGATGGCCGAGCACGGCCACCGTTCCGATGCCGTTCCTCGACAAACCCACCACTCCCACCCGGGAGTGGCTACGACGAGAACTGACCGCGATCGCCCGGCAACTCGAGCTCGACGACGTCCGCGCCGTGTCCACGACCCTGGCCAACACCGCCCTGTGGGACGAGAACATGGACGCCCGCCGCGCGCAGTTCGCCGGCATCCTCACCGACCGACTCGCGGCCGCCCTCGACGACGCCCACGCACGCGGCGAGATCACCCTCGCACTCACCAGCCGAAACGCCGCCGCCATGACCATCGGACCGATGTACTACCGCAGCACCATCGAGCGCGCTCCGACCGACTCAGCACTCATCGAAGCCACCATCGCCGCACTGGGCACCTGGTCCACCGACTAGCGACCTCCCGGAACCGACTCAACACCCTCATCTCGGCATGAGCGGCCGCAGGCGACATGATCAACCCGGGTGTGCTCGCTCAGCGGCATAGAAAGCCGGGGAGGAAACCGGCCGGGAATCGAGCACCGAATGGAGGAAGCGTGCGGTTGTGCGCGGCGCCGCGGTCGGACAGGGCAGTCGGCCGGAAACGCCGCCAAGGGGCACGACCTGCTCACATACTGGATCAGTGTGCCCGGACCGCAGCAGCAGACAACGAACCCGGGATTCACCACGTGATCAGCAGCCGCCGCAGTCCTCGGGTCAGGCTCTCGGGCTGCCACGCCAGTTCATCGTCCGGCTCGGCCACTTGCAGGCCGGGCATCCTGGTCACCAGGGCGTGCAACGCGACCTGCAGTTCCATCCTGGCCAGCGGCGCGCCGAGACAGAAATGCACACCCCGGCCGAACGACAGGTGGCGGGCCGCCTCGCGGCGGTCCACGTCGAACCGGTCCGGATCGGGGAACACGGCGGGGTCCCGGTTGGTCGCGTTCACGACCGGGAACACCGTGGTGCCGGCTTCGACGGTCTGGCCGGAGAATTCCACGTCCTCCCGGGCCATTCGTGGCTGCCCGGCGTGTCCCAGGGCAACGACCCTCAGCAGTTCCTCGACCGCGTTCGGCACCAGGTCCGGCGCGGCCACCAGGCGTGCCCACTGGTCCGGGTGGCGGGACAACAACAGCACGGACTTGGCCAGCTGAGCCATGGTGGTCTCCTGGCCGGCGCCGATCAGCAGCATCACGGTGATCAGCAGTTCGGCTTCGCTGAGCCGATCGCCGTCCTCGTCGTGCACCTGGGTCAGTCCGGACAGCAGGTCGTCGCCGGGGTGGTGACGCTTGCGCTCGATCAACCCGAGCAGGTGTGACGCGGCGACGGCGCCGGTCGCCGCGAACGCCTCGTGATCGAACGTGGTGGTGATGGACATGGCTTCGATGAAGGCGAGCAGGGGTTCGCGCTCGTCGTGGGCGATGCCGAGCAGTTCGCAGATCACGATGCCCGGCAGCGGTTCGGCCAGCGCGCTGACCAGGTCCGCCGGCGGTCCGGCGGCCAGCATCTGATTCATCAGGCTGGTCGCGACCGTCTCCACTCTCGGCCGCAGCAGTTCCACGTTGCTGCTGGTGAATGCCTTGGCCACCAGGCGACGCAGTCTCGTGTGGTCGGGTGGGTCCATGTTGGGCATCATGTCCGGTGACTGCAGGCCGGGCACGATGGTGGGTGCGTCCGGTGTCGCCAGGGCGGCGCGGCTCATCCGGGGATCGGACATCGCGCGCTGGACGTCGTCGTAGCGGGTGACCAGCCGGACCTCATGCCCGCCGGCCAACCGGACCAAGGGCACCGGGTCGGTGTGCAGCATGCGGATCGCCTCGGTGGGCGGGTCGGTCGAGGGTGGTGCATCGAACGGGAACAGTGGTGGTTGACCGTGCGCTGTCATCGCGCTCTCCCGTTGCCGTGTCGAAGCGACGATGGCCTGGTGTGCCCGCCGACAGTGTGATCCACTTCTGTTCGGGCTGTAAAGGGCCGGACTGTAAAGGGATCGCGCGCCGAGACATCAGCAGCGTCACCTGCGGCGTGAGCGCACATCGGTGTGCTCAGTAGGGTCGTCACCCCGTGGACGACCTCGTCGGGCAGCCGGGCAAGGCTGCTGCGCAGGTTGGCCGCCGGCTATCAGTGCCGAGGGAGCGTGAACGGTGGACTTCGAGGTTGTCACCGACACCGGGCTCAGCGACGCGGTCCGCGAGCTCGCCGACGAGCTTCGGCAGGCGACCGGAGACTTCGCCAGGGCGACCGCGACCGTGCCCGGCGAGTTGCTCATCGCGCTACGGTGCCTGCCCGAGGCGCTCGGTCGCCGTTCGTTCAGCCGGTTCGACCGGGCCAGCCGCACGCTCACGATCGACGACACAGTCAGCAAGGAACGCTTCGGCGGGCAAACGGTGGCCTGGCAGCGCGAGGAACTCGGCCGTGTCCTGGGGGAGCGGCTCGCCCATGTCGTCGCGACCACGTCGGCGCCGTGGTCGCCACCGCAGCGCGACGCCGTGCATCACGCCGCACGAGCGATGCTGAGGTCGGTCGGCTGGCTCGACGGAGCCCGGGCACACGCCCGTGACCTGCTCGACCGAGGCCAGGCGATCGACGAGGTCGCCGAGACGGTTGGGCTGGAGACCGATGAGGTCGAAGGCATCTACCTGGCATCGCTCACCGAGCGCGGGTAGTGGGTCCCCACGCCCTCGTC
>CBIMJO010000188.1:0-10440 GCA_966244135.1 uncultured Actinocrispum sp.
GGACGTCGAGTGGGCCGACATCGTGATCATGCAGGGGCATGTGCTCGAGCAGGTGCCGATGCTCAAGACCGGTAGCAAGATCGTGGTGTGCGACGTCTACGACCCGATGCACCTGGAGCAGCTCGAGCAGGGCCGCGACCTGACCGACGCGCGGCGCGCGCACGTGGTCGAGGTCGTCACCGAGGTGCTCAGCAACCAGTTGCTGCGCGGCGACTTCTTCCTGTGCGCCTCGGACCGGCAGCGGCACTTCTGGCTCGGCCACCTCGGCGCGATCGGCCGCCTCACGCCGACCCTGTACGACAGCGACCCGTCGGTGAAGTCGTTGCTGGCCATCGCCCCGTTCGGGCTGTCGGCGAAACCCCCACAGCGCACCGGTCCCGGGCCGCGCGAGCTGATCGACGGCATCGGCCCGGCGGACAAGCTGATCATCTGGGCCGGCGGGATCTACAACTGGTTCGACCCGCTCACCCTGGTGCACGCGGTCGATCGGCTGCGGCGCAGGCGGCCCAACGTGAAGCTGCTGTTCCTCGGCATGCGCCACCCGAACCCGGATGTCGGCGAGATGGACATGGCCGGCAAGACCAGGGCGCTGGCGCACCGGCTGGATCTCGTGGGCCGCAACGTGTTCTTCAACGAGACCTGGGTTCCCTACGAGCAGCGGCAGAACTGGCTGCTGGATGCGGACTGCGGCGTGACCACGCATTATGAGCACGTGGAGACGACGTTCGCGTTCCGCACCCGGGTGCTGGACTACCTGTGGGCGGGCCTGCCGATCGTGAGCACGGCCGGCGACTCGTTCGCCGACCTGGTGGCGCGCGAACGACTTGGCGAAGTCGTGCCGTCGGAGGATCCTGAAGCCTTGGCGGACGCGTTGGAGAATGTGCTCTACGACGCGGAGTTCGGCAAGGCCTGCCAGGAACGGATCGAGCTCGTCCGGGAGCGCTACACCTGGGACACGGTGCTGGCGCCCCTGGTCGAGTTCTGCCGGAACCCAAGGCCGGCGGCGGACCGTCTCACCGGTACCGGCCCGCTGATGGCGGCCCGGCCGCTGGGCGCGATCGCGTCCGTGCGCCGGGACGTGGCGCTGGTGAAGGAGTATCTCAACGCCGGCGGACCCGCCGAGCTGGCCCGCCGGGCCGGTGGGCGGCTCCGCAGGGTCTTGAGGCAAGGGAGGTAGACGTTGGCCAAGGGCAGGTTGCGGGTACTGCTGGACGGGACGCCGTTTCTGGGCGCCCGCACGGGAGTGGGCAGGTACACCGCTGCCCTGGCCGAGGAACTCGCGTCCTACCCGGAAGTCGACATGCGTGCCGTCGCGTTCACGTTGCGCGGCTGGCGCAAGCTCCGCAAGGTCCTGCCGCACGGGGCGCGGGCGCGTGGAATGCCCGTCTCCGCCCGGTTGCTGCGCAAGTGCTGGCTGCGCGGGCCGTTCCCGCCCATCGAGCTGTTCGCCGGGTTCACCGATGTCGTGCACGGCACCAACTTCGTGCTGCCCGCGTCGCTGCGCGCGGCCGGTGTGCTGACCATCCACGATCTCGCCTTCCTCGACGCCCCCGAGGAACTGCCGCCGTCCGACCGTGAACTGCCGGAACTGGTCAAGCGTTCGGCGCAGCGGGCCGCGATGGTGTGCACACCCACCAAGGCCGTCGCCGGCATGGTGATCGAGCGCCTGCATGTCCCTTCCGAGCGTGTGTTGGTCACGCCGCTGGGTGTCGACCCGGCTTGGTTCACCGCCCGCCCACCGGGTCCTCAGGTGCGCAAACGCCTTGGGCTGCCGGAGGAGTACCTGCTCTTCGTCGGCGCCGCCGGGCCGCGTAAGCGTCTTGACTGGCTGCTGAAGGCGCATGAGGCCGCGCCGGACCTGCCGCCGCTGGTTCTCGCCGGGCCGGGGCACACCGCGGTGTCCGCGCGGGTGCACCCGACCGGGTATTTGTCCGATGTGGACCTTCGAAACGTCGTCGCCGGGGCCTCGGCGCTGGTCCTGCCCTCGCGCGACGAGGGCTTCGGGCTGCCGGTGCTGGAGGCGATGGCTTGTGACGTCCCGGTGATCTGCTCGGATGTGCCCGCGCTGCGCGAGGTCGCCGGCGGGCACGCCACCCTGGTCCCGTTCGGCGACCTGGAAGCCATGCGCCTGGCCCTCAACGCGGCCCTCCAGGAACCCCCGACCCCAGCCATCCTCAGCGCCCGCCGCAGCCACGCTAGTGAGTACACGTGGCGGCGTTGCGCTGAGGCGACTGTGCAGGCCTACCGGCGCGCTATCGCGTGACGAGGTTGGCTTTGAAGGCCTCGGTCAGGGCGGTTCGCCAGTCGCGCAACGGCGTCAGCCCCGCGTCGACCCAGGCGGCCTGAGACAGCAGGGAGTTGCGCGGCCGGGCGGCCGGGCGCGGGAACTCCTCGGTCGAGCACGGCCGCACACGCTGCGGGTCCGCGCCGAGCTCCTCGAACACCGCGCGGGCGAAGCCGAACCAGGTGGTCTCGCCGCCGCCGGTGCAGTGCAGAACGCGGCCGGCCGGGCCGCGGCCGCTCACCACGAGCGCGGCGAGCTCCAGCAGACCGGTTGCCAGGTCGGCACTCCAGGTGGGCGAGCCGTGCTGGTCGTCCACAACGGACAGCTGGTCGCGCTCGCCCTCGAGCCGGCCGATGGTCTTGACGAAGTTGTTCCCGCTCTCGCCGTACACCCACTCGGTGCGGACCACCCAGGCCTGCGCGCCGGACCGGAGCACGGCGTACTCCCCGGCGAGCTTCGTGGTGCCGTACACCGACTTCGGCGCGGGCGCGTCGTCCACTTCGTACGGACCGTCCTTGTCCCCGTCGAAGACGTAGTCCGTGGAGACGTGAATGAGCGGCACCTGGCGGGACGAGCAGACCGCGGCCAGCACCCGGGGCCCGTCCCCGTTCACCGCGAAAGCCTTGTCCGGCGCGGACTCCGCCGCGTCGACCGCGGTGTACGCGGCCGCGTTGATCACGACCGGCGGCAGGCCGCTCTCCTTTGCCGTGACCACCAGCCGATCCAGCGCCTCGACCACCGAACGGGCCTGCGTGACATCGAGTTCGGACCGGTCCGGGGCGTGGACCGCCGAGCCCTCAGGCGCGTACCGGGCGAGGTCGTGCCCCAGTTGGCCGCCACCACCCGGGACGAGCAGTGCGAGGCCGGTCATACGGCACGCTGCTTCAACGGCTCCCACCACGCACGGTTCTCGCGGTACCACTCGACCGTGTTACGCAGCCCCTGATCGAACGCGACCCGCGGCGAGTAGCCGAGTTCGGCGTTGATCTTGGCGATGTCCACCGAATAGCGCCGGTCATGGCCCTTGCGGTCCTCGACCGGTTGCACCATCGACTCGTCCGCGCCGGTGGCCTCCAGCAGCAGCGTGGTCAGCTCACGGTTGGTGAGCTCGGTGCCACCGCCGATGTTGTAGATCTCGCCCGGCCGGCCCTTCGCGGCGACCAGCTGGATACCCGCACAGTGGTCGTCCACGTGCAGCCAGTCACGGATGTTGAGCCCATCGCCGTACAGCGGGACCTTGTGGCCGTCGAGCAGGTTGGTGACGAACAGCGGGATGACCTTCTCCGGGAACTGGTACGGCCCGTAGTTGTTCGAACACCGGGTGATGCACACCGGCAGGCCGTAGGTCCGGAAGAACGACCGCGCGATCAGGTCGGACGAGGCCTTCGACGCCGAGTACGGCGAGTTCGGCAGCAGCGGGTGATCCTCCGGCCACGAGCCGTCCTCGATCGAGCCGTACACCTCGTCGGTGGACACGTGCACGAACTTGCCGACCTCGGCGTCCAGCGCGGCCTGCAGCAGGTACTGGGTGCCCAGCACGTTGGTCAGCACGAAGTCCGCGGCACCGGTGATGGAACGGTCCACATGCGACTCGGCGGCGAAGTGCACGACCAGGTCGGTGCCCTTCATCAGGTCGCTGACCAGGGAGGGATCGCAGATGTCGCCCTGCACGAAGCGCAGCCGCTCGTCGTGCGCGACCGGTTCGAGGTTGGCCTCGTTGCCCGCGTAGGTCAGCTTGTCCAGCACCGTGACCTCGGCGTCCGCCAGTTCGGCGTACGCACCGCCGATGACCTGCCGGACGAAGTGCGAGCCGATGAAACCCGCACCTCCGGTGACCAGTACCCGCATCCGTACGCCTCCCGCTGAGTGGTTGGTTGACCGCAGTCTTTCACGGGTCTGCTAAGCGTTGACCCAACCCTTTGTCGCGCTCACGCGTATAACCGGTACAGCCGGACTTCAGTAATGTGGTGCGGACGGGGATTTCAACCACGGGAGGTCGGGTTGAGCAGCGTACGGCTGGCCTGGTACCTGGCAAGGTGCCTGGTAGCGGTGGTGTCGGTGTTCGTGCTGAGCGCCACGGCGTACGCATGGGTCACGTACCGTAACGTCAACAGCGATGTGGTGACCACGGATGTGATCGCGCCGGAGGTCAAGAAGGCGGGCGTGAAGCCGCTCGACGGCGCCCAGGACATCCTCCTGGTGGGCATGGACAGCCGGACCGACGCGTACGGCAACCCGCTGCCCAAGGAGGTCATGAACATCCTGCACGGCGGCATCAACGACGGTGAGAAGAACACCGACACGATGATCCTGGTGCATATCCCCACCGACGGCCGGCGCGCGGTGGCGATCTCCTTCCCGCGCGACTCCCTGGTCGAGATCCAGAACGGCTTCGGCAAGCACAAGCTCAACTCCGCTTTCGTCTACCAGTACAACGACACGATGAAGCAGCAGGCCAAGGGCCTGTCGCAGCAGCAGATGGAGGACAAGGCCAAGCAGGAGGGCCGCAAGAACCTGATCGCCACCATCGAGAAGCTGATCGGCGGCGCGGTCACCATCGACCGGTACGCCGAGGTGAACCTGCTGAGCTTCTACGAGATCACCAAGGCCGTCGGCGGCGTCGAGGTGTGCCTCAACAAGGCGGTGAACGAGTCGAAGTCGGGCGCGAACTTCCCGGCCGGCACGCAGACCATCGAGGGCGCGGCCGCGTTGTCGTTCGTGCGCCAGCGATACGAGCTGCCGAACGGCGATTTCGACCGTATCGTCCGGCAACAGGTGTTCATCGGCGCGCTCGCGCACAAGGTGCTGTCCACCGGCGTGCTGACCGACCTGTCGAAGCTCAACGCGCTCACCGACGCGATCAAGAAGTCCGTGGTGCTCTCGACCGGCTGGGATGTCACGATGTTCGCCCAGCAGATGTCCGGGTTGTCCAGTGGCGCCATCGATTTCTACACGATCCCGACCGAGGGGCCGGCCAAGTTCGGCGGCGCGGACGTGATCAAGGTCGATCCCGCGCAGGTCAAGCAGTTCGTCTCCAGCCTGACCAAGGACGAACACCCGTCCACCGGTTCGCCGGCCTCCTCCACGCCCACCACGACGTCCACCTCGCCGCCGCCGGAGACGACCTCCCAGGCGCCCGGCAAGATCACCGTCGACGTGCGGAACGCCTCGTCCGAGGCCGGGCTCGCCGCCGCCGTGCAGAACATCTTGCGTGGCAAGGGTTACGTTCCCGGCACGCTGGGTGACGCGCCGGCCGCGCCCGCCTCCACGGTGTTCTACAAGCCGGGCAGTGAGACCTCCGCGCAGCAGGTGGCCGCCGAGCTGGGCGGCCAGTTCAAGCTCAGCGCCGACTCGTCGTTGAAGGCGGGCCAGGTGCGGGCGGTGCTCGGCCGGGACTTCCCGGCCGCGATGGGCCGCAAGCTGTCGGGCGGGACGACGTCGTCGTCGGCTTCCTCTTCGGTCCCACCTTCGGGCGAAGTCTCCGCAAGCACTCCGGTCCAGCCGTCCTCCCCGCCGATCAACGCCGACGGCGTCACCTGCGTGAACTAGTCATGCGGAACCTGGATCAGCCCGTCTGACCGCTGGCGGCTCCAGTTAGGCTCGTAGGCAGAGTTGGGGTGGGAGGAGTTCCGGTGGACGACGAGCCGGTCGCGCGTGGGCGCCGACGGCAGGGGCGGGTGGCGCGGGCCGCGTGGATGACCGGGCGGGTCCTGGTCGCGCTGCTGTCCGCGACCGCGCTGGCCGCTGTCGGGCTGACCCGCGACACCGTCCAGGAGGTCCGCGAGAAGACGCCCACCACCGACGTGCTGTCCGACGAGGTGCAGAAGACCGCCCCGCCGGCCGACGATGGCGCCAACGACATCCTGGTGGTGGGCAGCGACACCCGCACCGACGCGCAGGGCCGTCCACTGCCCGCGTCGGTTCTCAGGCAGCTGCGCACCGAAGCGGCCGACGGCGTCAACACCGACACGATCATCCTGTTGCGCATCCCCAAGGACGGCTCGAAGGGGTACGCGATCTCGATCCCGCGCGACACGTACGTGTCCATCCCCGGCTACCGCGACGACAAGATCAACGCGGCCTATGGCGCGACGAAGTACCTGAAGTCGCAGCAGATGGAGGCCGCGGGCGAGAAGGACCGCGAGCTGATCGAGCGGGAGTCGGACAAGGTCGGCCGGTCCAGCCTCGCGCAGGCGGTGCAGAACCTGACCGGTGTGCGCGTGGACCACTACGCCGAGGTGAACCTGTACGGGTTCTACCTGTTGACGGACGCGATCGGCGGCGTGACGGTGTGCCTGAACCACGCCACCAGCGACACCAACTCCGGCGCGAACTTCCGCAAGGGTGTCCAGAAGATCTCCGGCGGGGCCGCGCTTTCCTTTGTGCGCCAACGAGATGGCCTGCCGCGCGGGGACCTCGACCGGATCGTGCGCCAGCAGGTGTTCCTCGGTTCGGCCATGCGCCAGGTGCTCACCGCGCAGACGTTGGCCGACGGGAGCAAGCTGGCCAAGCTGACCGACGCGGTGTCCAAGTCGGTGATCGTCGACCCCGGTCTGGACATCCTGCAGCTGGCCAAGCACCTGAGCGAGCTGTCCTCGGGCGCGGTCGACTTCGTGACGATCCCGGTGGAGGCGGTGGGCGCGCGCAACGACCGCGGCCAGAGCATCATCACCGTGGACACCAACAAGGTGAAGTCCTATGTGGCCGGACTGCTCGGCCGGCAGCCGTCGAAGTTCGCTTCCTCGGGCCCGTTGCGGCTGAACGGCGCCCAGCAACCGGCCACTGTAGACGGTGTGAGGTGTGTTGACTGATGTCGGTGACCGAGGCCCTGTTCCGCCCGCTGCTGGCCGGTGACCGGTCCCGCCCCCTGATCACGCACTACGACGACGCTGCAGGCACCCGCGTCGAGCTGTCGGTCGCCACTTTGGCCAACTGGGCCGCGAAGACCGCGAACTGGCTCACCGAGGAGTTCGACGTCGAGCCGGGCACGGACGTCGCCGTGCTGCTGCCCGCGCACTGGCAGACCGCCGGGATCCTGCTGGGCGCCTGGTGGTGCGGGACGCATGTCACGACCGACACGTCTTCCGCCGCAGTGGTTCTGACCACTGTGGACAATGCTTCGCCCGGCAACGCCGTGGTGTCGCTGGACCCGATGGGCATGGGGTTGCGGGGTGACCCGCCTGCCGGGACGCTGGACTACATCGCCGAGTCCCGCCTGTTCGGCGACGATTACCTGGTTCTCACGGATGTTCCCGGGTCTACTCCGGCTTTGGCCGGGTTGACCGTGGATGACGTGGTGAAGTCCGCGAGTGCCCAGGCTCATCAGGAGCGTGTTCTGTCCACTATGGACTGGACGTTCCCGGATGGCGTGGTCTCCGGGCTGCTCGCCGTCCTCGCCGGGGGCGGTTCGCTCGTGCAGGTGTCCAACCCGGACGCCGCCAAGCTCCAGGCCCACCAGGACACCGAACGGGCGGCCCGGGTCCTAGCCCAGGGAGGCTGACCATGCTCGGCAAGGCCATCGCGTTCGCCCCGTCGACCGACCTGGACCGCTCCCGCGGGTTCTACGAGGGTGTCCTCGGTCTGCACGTGGTCGAGATGACCCCGTTCGCCCTGGTCCTCGACGACATCCGGGTGACCAAAGTGGACACCCTCACCCCACAGCCGTTCACCGTCCTGGGCTGGCCCGTCGACGACATCGACGAAGCCGTGGCCACCTTGTCGGCCCGCGGCGTGCCCTTCCACCGCTACGAAGGCATGGGCCAGACCGAATCGGGTATCTGGACCGCCCCCAGCGGCGCCCGGATCGCCTGGTTCCCCGACCCCGACGGCAACACCCTCTCGCTCACCCAGTTCTAGTCAGTTGAGGGCGGGCGGGTTCAGGGCGACCCGGCGCAGGATGGCGCCGATGTCCGCGCCGGGGCAGTCCTCCAGGTAGGCGGCCACGACCTTGTTGAACCCGTAGAAGATCCCCAGCAGCAGGAAGTCCAGGCGTTCGGAGTACATGTCGGCCACGTCCGTGATCGCCTCGTACGCGGCCTCCAGGCTCTCCGCCGGCACCTCGGGCGGCGAGTCCAGGTCGAAGTCGGTGAAGGTCCGCCTGAGCAGCGAGTAGGCCGCGTACACCTCCGACATGTCGAGCCGGCCGTCCCGCCCGTTCGAGACGGCCTCGTGCCCCAAGGTCAACATGCCGATCCCGGTACGCCACATCTCGGCCTTGTCCACGGTCATGCCCCCAAGATCCCACCGACACCACCAGCCCCTCCGGCGACACACCTACCCGATCTGGCGACATCACGGCGGCATGGCACAGGGCCCCGGCGAGTTCGCCGGGGCCCTGTGGGCGTTCGCTCAGCCCTTGAGCAGCGAGCGGGCCATCACCTGGCGCTGGATCTGGTTCGTGCCCTCGTAGATCTGGGTGATCTTGGCGTCGCGCATCATGCGCTCGACCGGGAAGTCACGGGTGTAGCCGGCGCCACCGAACAGCTGCACGGCGTCGGTGGTCACCGCCATGGCGACGTCCGAGGCGAAGCACTTTGCCGCAGCCGCAACGAAGCCCACGTCCGGCTCGCCGCGTTCGGCCTTGGCGGCGGCGACGTAGACCATGTGCCGGGCGGCCTCGACCTGCATCGCCATGTCGGCCAGCATGAACTGGACGCCCTGGAAGTCGGCGATGGCCTTGCCGAACTGCCTGCGTTCCTTGACGTAGCCGATCGCCGCGTCCAGCGCGCCCTGGGCGATGCCGACGGCCTGGGCGCCGATGGTGGGGCGGGTGTGGTCGAGGGTGCGCAGCGCGGTCTTCAGGCCGGTGCCCGGGTCGCCGATGATCCGGTCGGCCGGGATGGCGCAGTTCTCGAAGTAGATCTCGCGGGTCGGCGAGCCCTTGATGCCGTGCTTGCGCTCCTTCGGGCCGACCGAGAAGCCCGGGTCGTCGGCGTGCACGACGAACGCGGAGATGCCCTGGGACGGCTTGGCGGCGTCCGGGTTGGTCACGGCCATCACGGTGTACCAGGTGGACTCGCCCGCGTTGGTGATCCAGCACTTGGTGCCGTTGAGGACCCAGTGGTCGCCGTCGAGCAGTGCGCGGGTGCGCATGGACGCGGTGTCCGAACCGGCCTCGCGCTCGGACAGCGCGTACGAGATCGACGCCTTGCCGGACGCCAGCGTGGGCAGGACCTGCTTCTTCAGGTCCTCGGAGGCGGACAGGATGATCGGCATCGAACCCAGCTTGTTCACCGCGGGGATCAGCGAGGACGACGCGCACACCCGGGCGACCTCCTCGATCACGATGCAGGTCGCCACCGCGTCGGCGCCCTCGCCGGAGTACTCCTCGGCGATGTGCGGCGCGAAGAAACCGGACTTGATCAAGGCGTCCCGGGCCTCGACCGGGTAGCGCTCGTGCTCGTCGCAGTCGGCGGCGTACGGCGCGATCTCCTTCTCGGACATCGCGCGCACGGCCTCGCGCAGCGCGTCGTGCTCCTCCGGCAGCTGGTAGATGCCCGCGTTCACCCTGTTCCGCCTTCCGCGCGAAAACCTTGCGTATCGACCCGATGTTAGCGCGCGTTTACTAAGGGGACCTTGTGTCCTGAGCCGCATTTCGATTTAGTGTCGAGCGATGAGCGCGACGTGGCCTCCCCAGCTGACCAAGAAGCTCGACTACCCGGAGGTCGCGGCCGGCGCGATCCTCGCCGGGTCAGCGCGCCGCTACGGCGACCGCGTGGTGTTCCGGCACCACGACGAGGAGCTGACCTACGCGGACCTCTGGCAGCGGGCCTGCCGGTTCGCGAACGGCCTGATCAGCCGGGGTGTCCGGCCCGGCGACCCGGTCGCGCTGGTGATGCCCAACAACCTGGCGTTCCCGGTGGCCTACTACGGCCTGCTGCTGGCCGGGGCCACGTTCGTGCCGGTGAACCCGCTGATGCCGCCCGAGGCGCTGAAGGCCCAGGTGGCGGACGCCGGGGCGGTGCTGGTGCTCAAGGCGGCGGACGTCCAGCCGATCTGGGAGGGGCAGCCGGACACGCCGCCGGACGTGGAGATCGACGATCCGCTGGAGTTCTTCGACCAGCATCTCGGTGTTGGGGAGACCGTCGTGATCGATGACGACGTCATCTTCTGGGACGGCACCGACAGCAGCCCCGACATCGGCAACGAGGACAAGG
>CBIMJO010000189.1:0-10430 GCA_966244135.1 uncultured Actinocrispum sp.
AATGATTGATCGCCGAGCGGGGGAGGCGTCGATGACCGGGCCGATCCACCACCCAGTGGCCAAGACCGTCCCGGTGGCCGAACCGGAACCGAGGTCGGCGAGGCCAAGGGGATCAGGCCGAAGCAGTGACCGCGCGCAGCCCGTCCCGCTCGTCGGGCAGCCCGGCGTCGCGCAGCCAGCCGGACCGGTTGGACACGTTGCCCCAGTTCTCGTCGTTGTCCAGCAACGCTTCCACGAACTTGCGCTGTGCGGGGGTGAACGTGCCCGCGTACGGCTCGGGGAACGCCTTGGTCAGCAGCGGGCCCCAGTCGCTGTCCACTGTGTACTCGCTGCACATCGGGGCCAGGGCCAGCGCGGCGGGCAGCAGCTGCTCGAACGACTCGGTCCGGTCGACCGCGGCGGCGATCAGGGTGAACCGGAACCAGCCCCCGAACTGCGGCAACGGCGGGTCGAACCACTGGTCCGCGGTCCACGGGTCCAGTAGCGCGTCCAGGATCACCTGCGTGGCATGCGGGTTGTCCGCGCAGCGGGGCGCCAGTGCCGCGCAGGCGCGGATGGCCGGGTCGTCGTCGGTGAGCAGCGCGGTGGTGTCCTCGCCGCGGGTGCCGAGGGTGAGCACGGCAGCGGCCCGTTCTCGCCGGTCGGTGCTGGTCGCGAGGACCCGGTGGAAGACCTCGGCCGGGGCGACCTCGGCCAGCGCGCTGACCGCGCCCAGGGCGGCCTCGCGGACGCTCGGGTCCTCGTCGCCGACGAACGGGGCCACGGCGGCGTAGAGCCGCGGGCGGATCACGCGGCAGGCCTCGATGTCCGGGTCGTCGTCCTCCTCGGCGGCCGACTCGGCGACGTTCCCGAGGAACTCCAGCAAGGCCGCGCGCAACGGCCGCTGCCGGTCGTCCCAGGGGTAGACGCTCTCGTGCGGGCTGAGCGTCCGCGGATCGTCCAGGATGGACGCCATGAACAGCGCGGACGGCGCGGTCGAGCTGTAGATGGAACCCTGGTGCAGCACGGACATCTCCAGCTGGCCGAGGGCGTGGGCCTGTTCGTCCGGGTCGCCCTCCAGCAGCAGGATCAACAGGTTCGGGGTGTCCTCAGCGGAGCCATAGGCGTGTCCGAGCCCGGCCCAGTCGATGTCGTCGAGATCCACGGCCGCTATCCAACCGGTTCACCGGATCGGGGCCGTCACGGCCATGCGTTCCACGCGTTGTGCCTGGTATGCGGGTTGGCGCGGCGGTGATGGCGGTGATCGCTCTGCTGAGCGCCCAACCGCCCGAGGAGGCCGGGGTCGCGCCCGGTGCGCCCGTGCCCGACTCGCGTCCCGGCGAGGCGTTCGCCGATCCTCAGGTCGCCGCGCTGCAGCGGACCGCGGGCGACATCCAGAAGGAACTGGGCGCGCTGGCCGGGCAGATCCACGACGCCTCGACGGCCCTGGACGCGGCCTCTAACAGTGTTAGAGGCGCCCAGGCGGAGCGCGGGCGGGCCGATGCTGCTGTCCAGGCGCAACAGGCCGAAGTGGACCGCTACACCGCCGCGTTGCTGAACTCCTATGGCCGCCCGAACCAGTTCCAGGTCCTGCTGCTGGCCCAGTCGCCGCGGGACTTCCTGGACGGCTCCACGCTGATGGCCCGGGTGCAGGACTATGAGTCGCAAGAACTGACTGCTGCGATCGCCCGCCAGCGCGCGGCCGCCGACGCCGAAGGCAAGGCGCAGGCCGCGGAGAAGTCCGCCGCGGACCGGAAGGCCGACCTGGCCCGTCGCAGCGACGACGCCACCAACCGGGCCGCCGCGGTCACCGGGGAGTTCCGTGCCAAGCTCGCCGCGACGAACGAAGCCGTTGTCGCCCAACAACAAGCGCAGAGCGCCCGCAACTCACAGACCGCGGCGAACTGGCGTGCCTATGTCGCCAAGATCGCCGGTCTGCCGCCAGGACCGGCCACTTTGGCCAACGGCGAGCGCGTGCTCGTGTTGCCGCCGGACACGGTCCGTGCGGTGTCCGCTGTGATCGACGCCTTGGGGAAGCCTTACGCACCAACCCATGGCGATGGCCCGGACGCGTACTCCTGTGACGGGCTGACTCGCGCGGCATACGGGCTCACTGGTCCCGCGGGCGAGCAGATGGCCGTCCTGGAGCCGGTTCCCGAGCCGCAGCCGGGGGATCTCGTGTTCCTCGGGCCCGCTCGTTATGGCGTGCAAGGGGTTGGTGTCGTTCTCGATCCGCGGACCATGGTCACCGCTGACGCCCGGCTCGTCGGTGTTGTCGTCACGGACATCCCGTCCGATGTTCTCGGCTATGCGCGGCCTTCCCTGCCGCGCCGGCCTGCTCAGCCTGTGCCGCAACGGACCGACAACGGGCTGCTGTGGCGATGCGGGGGAGTTGAACTGCCTTCGGGTGGCTGGAGTGGTTATCCCAACGGGATGATCCCGGCCTCGGCGTTGTGTCCGATCGGGATCGGCGCGCACCGGCTGCGGTGTGACGCCGCCCGGTCGTTCGTGCTGCTTTCCATGGCGTACCAGTCGGTTTTCGGCTCTCCTTTGTGTGTCACGGATTCTTATCGGACGTTCGAGGAACAGGTTCGGCTGTACGGGGTCAAGCCCGCGCTCGCCGCCGTTCCCGGGACCAGCAACCACGGCTGGGGCCTCGCGGTGGATCTCTGCGGCCCGGCGCGGTCCTGGGGCACGCGGGAACGGGCCTGGCTGGACGCGAACGGCCCCGGCCACGGCTGGGTGAACCCGGGGTGGGCCCAGCCGGGCCGGGGCCGCGAGGAGCCGTGGCACTGGGAGTTCGGTTAGAAGGTGAGGACGAGCTTGCCGCGGAACCCGCCCACGCGAACCCGGCGGTGCGCCTCGGCGGTGTCCTCGATCGGCAGCACGTCGGCGACCCTGGTCCGCAGGGTCGCGATCTCGCGCAGCTGGCCGGCGTCCGGCGCCGAGTGCACGACTCCGACCTCGATCCCGCGTTCCGGCCGGGGCAGCGCCGGGTCGCTCACACCGACGTAGGCGCCACCGTCCCGGATGGGGGACAAGTCGCTGGTCAGCGCCGGGTCGAACATCCCATCGACGCCGGTGGGCAACGGCTGGCCGCGGGTGATCACCTGCTTGGCGCCCAGCCCGGCCACGTAGTCCTCGTCGCCGGGGGAGGCCAGGGCGATCACGTTCCGGCCCGCACGGGCGGCGAGCTGGACCGCGAACCCGCCCACAGCACCGCTCGCGCCCGTGATGAACACGGTTTCGCCGGGCGGCAACAGGTTCAGGCCCTGGCGGGCGGTCAGGCCGTTGAGCCCGAGCGTCCCGGCGGAGACCCAGCCGACGCCTTCAGGGAGCGCCGCCAGCCACTCTGGGGCGGCGAGGATCACCTCGGCCTCGGAGCCCTGGCCGGTGCCTTCCGACAGCCACGGCACCGCGCCGAACACGCGCTGGCCCGTGATGAACCCCTCGGCGTCCTCCAGGACCGTGCCGGCGATCTCCCAGCCGGGCACGAACGGGAAGGTGAGGTTCGGCGTGCGCAGCGCGAACACGCCCTGGCGGATGGCCAGGTCGGCCGGGTTGACCGCGGTGGCGGCCATCCGCACCCGCACCCTGCCCGGCTGCGGTGCGGGTTCGGGGCGCTCGGCGAGCTTGAGGACCTCGGGGCCGCCGTACTCGTGGGCTTCGATGACACGCATGGGATTTCTCTTCTCTGTGGATGCCTTCCTCCTGCGCCGTCCACGGTGCGCCGGGTTGGGTACTGTTCGAAAGTAGGTACCTAGAAGTGCCTAGGGTGAAGAGAGGTTCCCATGGCTACTCAGTCAGCCGCTCAACGCCGCGCCGAGGCCAAGGTCGTCTACGACGCCTTCGTGGCCACCTGCCCGACCCGTCAGGTCTTCGCGATGCTCGCGGACAAGTGGGTCGGCCTGACCGTCAACGCGCTGTCCGGCGGGCCGATGCGGCACGGCGAGCTGCGCAAGAAGATCGCCGGCGCCAGCCAGAAGATGCTCACCCAGACGCTGCGCACGCTCGAGCACAACGGTCTGGTCACCCGGACGGTCACGCCGAGCGTGCCGCTGCGGGTCGACTACGAGCTCACCCCGCTGGGGCAGACGTTGTTGCCAGTGATGGCCGGTGTGAAGAACTGGGCCGAGACCCACATCCCCGAGATCATGGCCGCCCGGGACGCGTTCGAGGCCCGTGACCTGCGGGAACAATGATCGTGACCGGAATTGTCGGTGGTCGCGGCTAGGGTACGGTGTCGAACATACGATCGAACGAGTGCCTGGGAGCTGAACATGGTCGTCGACTGCGACAGCTGTGAAGTCCGGGGTAGGGCCTGCCAGGACTGTGTGGTCAGCGTGCTGCTCGGGTCGCCGCCGAGCATCGAGCTGGACACGTCCGAACAGCGGGCGATCGACGTACTCGCGGGTGCCGGTCTTGTCCCGAAACTGCGCCTGATCCCGATCCGGCCGGTGGATTCTTCCGAGGTTGCCTGACGTCTCGCCGAGCGGTACCCATTCGGCGCCGAGCGGTCTGCCACTTGGCTGAGCTGGGTGTTGTCGTGCTCACACAGGGGTGTCGGCGCTGCTCCATTAGGGTTTTGGCGGCTGCGGATCAAGTTTTTTCGCCGGCGCGGTGGACGCCCGTCATGTCTTTTCGTAACCTGTCCGAGATCTCGCGGCCGATAGCCGTCCACAATGGGCGGCGACGCGGGATCGCCGCCGAGTCAGCCCGTCGGGGAGCTGAACCGGAAACCCCCACCGGTTGGGAGCCGTTCCGGCCTGAGTGCGTGTCCACTCGCGAGGCCGACAGGCTTCAGGGTGCCCCCGCACCCTGAGACCGCGCCCTTCCCTCGGCGGTGCGATGACGAAGGAGACACGCGCGACGTGGCGTCGCAGAGACTGAAGCGCGGAATGCGTGGAGCGTTCACAGCTTCCGCCATCATCGCGATGGTCAGCACCTCCCCATCTCCGGCCCTCGCGCAGCCTCCGGCCCAGAACTCCGACTCGGACGCGGTCAAGCGGTACAAAGACCTGTCCGCGCAGGCCGAGCAGGTGAACGAGGAGCTCAACAAGGCCAAGGACGACAAGGACGCCCGGCAGGCCGAGCTCGACAAGGCGAACGCCGACATGGCGGCCGCCAACCAGGCCAAGACCCAGGCAGCGGCCACGGAGGAACAGTTCCGCGGCCAGGTGGACCAGCTTTCGACCGCCTCTTTCCAGGGCGCCCGCTTCAACAAGCTGTCCGCGCTGCTGACCGGGACCTCCCCCGAGGACTTCCTCAACCGCTCCACGGCGGTGAACGTGCTGGCCACGGACAACAACAAGGCGCTGACCGAGCTGTCGTCCGCCGTCACCACGGCGGCCGACGCGGAGCGCAAGGCGGCGGACGCCGCCAAGCGCGCCACCGAGGCCCGGGACGCGGCGGCCAAGCTGCAGGCGGACATCGAGGCCCGCAAGAAGGACCTCGACGCCCAGATCAACCAGGTCAAGGCGGCGGCGCAGAAGCTGACCCAGGGCGAGAAGAACTCCCTGATCGGCCCGGCCGACAACGGCGTCTACATCGGCCCGCCCGGTGCCGCCGGCACGGCCATGAACGCGGCGCTGAGCATGCGCGGCCAGCCCTACGTGTGGGGCGGTGCGGCCCCTGGCGGGTTCGACTGCTCGGGCCTGACCTCGTGGGCCTACAAGCAGGCGGGCGTCAGCCTGCCGCGGTCCAGCCGCGCGCAGTACGGCGTCGGCCGGTCCGTGGGCCGCGGCGAGCTCATCGCCGGCGACCTGATCTTCTACGGCGGCAGTGCCGGGTCCATCCACCACGTGGCGATGTACATCGGCAACGGCATGATCGTGCACGCCTCCACCACCGGTGTCCCCGTCAGGACGGCGACCATCGACGGCGGTGGCAAGGACTACTTCGGCGCCAAGCGCATCGTCGGCTGACACCCGGCCGGCCCCCTGAACCCCTCGTGACCCCCACACGAGGGGTTCAGCCTTGTCCGGGCCGAGCTGGGAGTTCGATGGCCGTTGGCTGTCGATCCGCTGAGAGTCGCCCGGGGCGACCGACAAGATCACCTGCCGGGCAATACGATCAGGCTGTGACCGGGATCGCTCGGTTTCGAGCTCTGCTGGTGGCCGGCGTAGCGGTAGCGCTGCTCGGCGGCCTCGCGCTGGTCTCGGCACCCCTGAGTCACCGCACCGGCACGCTCCCGCCGGACCAGGCGCAGACCTCGCCCCCGCCGAGCCAGGCGGCGATCGCGCCGCCGGCCTCGATGCGCACGGACGCGGTCCAGGCGCTCCTGCACGGCCGCGCGGATGCCATCAAGCGCCGCGACGAGAAGGCCTTCATGGCCGGGCTCGACCCGCAGGCGGACCCGGGTTTCGTCAAGGCGCAGCTGACGATGTTCGCCAACCTCGCCAATGTGCCGTTGCGGGAGTGGGACTACACCCTCGTGCCGCAGCGGTCCCTCGATTCCGCGGTGCTTCCCGGTGTGCAGGGCGCCGAGGAGCTGTGGGCGCCGGAGATCCAGCTGGTCTACGCGTTGCAGGGGTCGGACGTGGCCGCGACGCAACGGCCGATGGGGTACCTCCTCGTCCGGCGCGCGGGCACCTGGTACCTGCGGTCGGACAACGACTTGGCCGGGGTCGGCCGCAAGACCTGGCGTGGCCCTTGGGATTTCGGGCCGTGCGCGGCGGTCGCGACCGGGCGTGGGCTGGTCGTGTACCACCCCGCGCGCAAGGAGATGGCCGACCGGATCGCGACCGAGCTGGACTCGGCGGTGCGCGCGGTGAGCGAGGTGTGGGGCGCGGGCTGGCCCGAGCAGGTCGTCGTGCTGCTGCCGGACACGCCCGAGGAGATGCGCGCGCTGGTCGGCCCGAACTTCCCGGTGGACGCCGTGGTCGCCGTCTCGGTCGCCGATCGGGTGGACACCGACAAGCACACCGCCGAGGGGCAACGCGTGGTCATGAGCCCGGCCACTGCGGACACGTTGTCGGTCGCCGCGCTGAAGATCGTGCTGCGCCACGAGATCACGCACATCGCCGCTCGTGGGTACACAGTGGACGGTTCGCCGATGTGGCTGCTGGAGGGGTTCGCCGACTACGTGGGGTACCGCGAGAGCGGCATCCCGCTCTCACAGGCCGCGCCGGACCTGAACGCCCAGATGATCACGCGCGGCCCGCCGGACCGGCTGCCCACCGACGAGGAGTTCCGCAGCTCGGGGCACACCCTCGACCTGGCCTACCAGCAGTCCCTTTCGGTCGCCCGGTATATCGCCGACAAGTTCAGCGAAGCCAAACTCCTTGAGCTGTACCACACCCTCGCCAGGTCCGGTCGGGCCGGCGCCACCGAGATCGACAAGCTGCTGCAGTCCGTTGTGGGCCTCAACCGCGAGCAGTTCGTGGCGGGCTGGCAGGAGTACCTCCGCGAGACGCTCGGCTAGACACTAAAGTGCGGGTGTGGCCCGGACGCTTCTGCTGACCAACGACTTCCCGCCCCGGCACGGCGGAATCCAGCTGTACCTGCACGAGCTCGCCAGCAGGCTGCCCGCGCACTCGTTGGTCGTGTACGCGCCCGCCTGGGAGGGCGCGGCCTCGTTCGACGCCGCCCAGCCGTTCCAGGTCGTCCGTCACCGCACCTCGTTGATGCTGCCGACCCCCGACGTGGCGCGCCGCGCGCGGGAGATCGTCAAGGCGGAGGGCTGCTCGACCGTCTGGTTCGGCGCCGCCGCGCCGCTCGGCCTGCTCGGCCCGGCACTGGACGTCGCCCGGACTGTCGCCTCCACGCACGGCCACGAGGTCGGCTGGTCGATGCTTCCGGTGTCCCGTCAGGCTTTGCGCCGGATCGGGTGCACAACGGACGTGATCACGTACATCAGCAAGTACGCCCGCAACAGGTTCGCCGCCGCGTTCGGCCGGTACGCGGCCCTCGAGCACCTGCCGTCCGGTGTGGACACCCGGCTGTACCGCCCCGACCCAGAGGCTCGCGCGCTGATCCGCAAGCGCCACAACCTTTCCGACCGCCCCACGATCGTGTGCGTGTCCCGTCTCGTGCCCCGCAAGGGCCAGGACACCCTCATCCGCGCGCTGCCCGCGATCCGCCGCCAGGTTCCGGACGCTGCCCTGCTGATCGTCGGCGGCGGCCGGTACGCATCCCGGCTTCGGACCCTGGCCAAGGAGAACGGCGTCGCCGAGCACGTGATCCTCACCGGACCCGTGCCCTGGGAGGAACTTCCGGCGCACTACGTCGCCGGTGACGTGTTCGCCATGCCGTGCCGCACCCGCGGCGGCGGGCTCGACGTGGAGGGTCTCGGCATCGTCTTCCTCGAAGCCTCCGCCTGCGGCCTGCCGGTGATCGCCGGAAACTCTGGTGGCGCACCGGAAACCGTGCGGGAGGGTGTCACCGGCCACGTCGTCGACGGCCGCGATCCCGCCCAGGTCGCCGCCCGGATCGCCCCGCTGCTCGCCGACCCCGACAAGGCCGCCGCTATGGGCGCGGCCGCCCGTTCATGGGTTTCCCGGCACTGGCAATGGACTCAGATCGCCGACCGCCTTCAGACCTTGCTCACACCGTGACGCCACGGAGCCAGGTCGAGGCCGGGGTAGCGCAACGCCATGCCCGCCAACGTCTCCGGTGTCCAAAAAGGATGACCCGGCGGCGGGAACCCGAACAGCTCCAGCTGACGTGGTGTGGCACGCGAAACGAAGTCGAACCAAGGTGCCTGGTGGCTGAGATCCGCCCACGCCTGCCGCTGTGCCCACTCGTCCGCGGCGCGCCGGTAGTTGAGGTGCATGGAGTACCGGACACCACCCGGCTGTGTCAGACCGGTGCCGCGATGCAACGTGCCCAGCTCGAACGCCACCACCGTCCCCGCGGGCCCCGCGGCGGACACTTCCAGCTCGTAGAGATCGGGCCGTCCGCCGGCGTCGAACCGGGTCCGCTCGGCGGAGCCCTGCCGCGGGAACCAGTTCGGCACGGCGTCGAGCCCGAGGCTGGGCACGAGATGCGGCGGCCCCAGATCCTCCGGCACGTCGACGAGGTACACGAACATCTCGACCTGCCGGTACTCCTTGCTGGGCACCAGAATCGTGTGGTTCAGGTAGTCCCGGTGCAGCTCCTGGTCGTAGTCGTTGGCACCGGTGTACTTCGCCCACACCTCCGCGGAGTAGATCCGCAGATCGTCGCTCTCCAGCAGCGCGGACGCCAGGCCGATCAGCCGCTCGTGCACCGCGAGCAGGCTCAACTCCGCACTTGCGAACGGGAAACTGTCAATGCCGGCGAACTCGTCCCCGACGAACCGCTCCCGCCGCGGATCACCCCCACCATGAAACCCCTCCGCCGACGGGAACATCACCCCTAGCTCCGCCACCCCCGCCCCCACCACATCCGCCAGGTACCCAGGCAGGATCGTGAACCCCTGCGCCCGCCACTCGGCCGCAGCCCGCGAAAGCTCCATCTCCCCATCCTCGCACCGCCCACCACTGAGTTTTCTCGGCGCGGACGCTGCTGGGAGATCCACGAACGACGTCACCGAGATGGGCCCGGTGGCCGGGCTACTGGAGGGGTTTGACGAGGACGAAGCAGGTTTCCGGGCGGGAGCGGCGGCCGGTGGGCAGCCAGATGTCGGTGAGCAGGGAGATGAGGGGAGTGGGGTTGTTCGCGGTAGCCGAGGCGGGTGAAGAGGCGGGCGGCGTCGACGTGTTCGACGGGGACGGCGATGCCGACCTTGGTGTGGCCGTGGGTGTGCAGCAGGCGTTCGGCGGCGGTGACGAGGTCTCTGGCATGGCCGTTGCCTTGGTGCTGCGGGGTGATGGTGATGGCCTGGATGAAGGGGACCGCGGGCAGGGCCATGCGGACCGCGGGTTGTTCTGGGGGTTCCACGCGGATGTAGAGGTGGCCGATCAGTTCCATGTCGTTCCACGACGTGAGCAGCACGCCTCGGCCGGAGGTCTGGCGCGCCACGCGGTCGGCGAAGAACGCGTCCTCGAAATGCGGCGAGTCCGCGTCGGTGGCCGGCCGGATCGCCATCATCCGTAGATGGACTCGATGCGGTCCGCGTACGCCTTGGCGATCACTTCCCGCCGCAGCTTCAGGCTCGGCGTCACCTCGCCGCGCTCCTCGCTGAAGTCCCGCGGCAGCACGGTGAACGCGCGGATCGACTCGGCACGGGACACCGCCTGGTTGGCACTGTCCACAGCGGACTGGATGGTGGCGTGCAGGTCGGGGTCGTCGACGAGGTCGGCGACGGTCGCGGAGACCGGTTTTCCGTGCGCGGCCTTCCAGTGCGGGAAGTGCTCCTCGTCGATGGTGATCAGCGCGCCGATGAACGGCCGCCGGTCGCCGACGACAAGTGCCTGGGAGACCAGCGGATGCATGCGCAAGCCGTCCTCAAGCACCGCCGGGGCGACGTTCTTGCCGCCCGCCGTGACGATGATCTCCTTCTTGCGCCCGGTGATGGCGATGAACCCGTC
>CBIMJO010000190.1:0-10426 GCA_966244135.1 uncultured Actinocrispum sp.
GGTACTGTCGTCAGCGGTTTGGCCGCCGTGGCGAGCTTCGGGGCGATGATGTGTGCGTTCCTGTGCACCGGGCCCGTTGGCTGGCTGGCCGGCACCGCGTTCCTGTTGACCGCCGCCGACTTCACGATCTCCGCCATGGAGGGCAACAAGGCGAACATGGTGATCGACGGTATCGGCTTGATCACCGGTGGCCTGGGCAAGGTGGTCGGCGCCTCCGCGAGAATGGCGGGTGGAGCGTCCCAGATCGGCCGGGCGGGGACCGTGATGGAAGGCGTGGACAGAGGCTCGGACGTCCTCGGTCTCGGGGTCGGAATGGGCGGCCTGGCTGGGAACAATATCCACATGGGCAGGGAGCAGAAAGAGGCGAACGAGAAGGCGAGCGAGCAGCATGACGCTGACGCGGAGCGGGAGCTGGAAGCCGCACCGCCGACCGACATGGGTTGCTACGCCGTCGGCAACCGGTCGCAGATCATCAGCTGTGACTCGCCGGACGCGGTCCGTCCGCTCGGCGCCTCCTACTGCAACTCGGGCCTCGCGGTCCCGGAGGACTGCGTGTACACCCACAAGGAGAAGGTCGACCAGAAGAAGATGCCCGGTTCGATGAACGTCGGTAACCAGCGGACCAAGAGGGACAAGAGCACCGGCCGGCCGGCCCCGAAGGATGATTACAGCTACGGGAGTGACAACTCCAAGAAGTCCGGTTTCTACGAGTCCCCCGACGGGTGGATCCACCGCAACAGCGGAGGTGGGGTCCCCATGATCTAGCCGTTTCCGACCGCCGGCCCGGCAGCCTCCGCCTCGCTGCCGGGCCGGTTCCCTTCAGATCTCCCGCGCTACCTTCGGCGTCGCCCAGATGCGCAACCTGGCCACGACGGCTTCAGCGAGCCCTCGCTCGCCGCGGACACCAGGTATGTCAAGACGATGGTGGAAGTCAACAGCGTCGACCTCGACCCAGGGGAGTTCGGGACCCTGACCGACCAGCTCGACGTCGAGGGTCCGTGCCGGCAATGCCGGAACACTGAAGCGCGACAGCATCAAACTCGACATCCGGCTGCAAGCCACTACGGAGGTCGTCGAGGTCGAGATCCAGCCGCTTGGCCAAAACGCCGAAGGCGTCGAACGCGAAGTGGTGCGGTATTCGTTCGTCTGTCCGATCAGGACACTGAGCGGAGCCTGACTGTCTACACCGGACAGCCGGAATACCGGCAGGAGTACGGGTGATGCGGATGGGAACGCTTGACTCTCTCCTTTCCTCGGGGAGTTCTCTCACCGTCGTGGGGCACCGGTGCCGGTCGACGTGAGCTGCTACGCCGCCGACGGCCGCATCCCGAAGGACGACTACTTCTCACTCGACTACTACTCGACCACGGACGCGTTGGCCCGCCACCAGGTGGCTGGCCCGGTGGTGATGGTGAAGCCGCGTCGGCTGCGAGGCCCCGATCCGTCCGCCGATAAGATGATCAGGCGTTTGCCGTGGCTGGCGAGGAGGCGGAGTGCGAAGGAACGCATCGGCGCTGGCGGCGGGACGGCGTCATTCGGTCGGTCGCCGCTGGGACGGGACTGTTCTCGCCGTCGGGAACAATGCCGCCGGCGAGCGTCGTGTTGAGCGGTGGGAAGGCGTCGTTGCGGTGGCGGCGGGCAATGTCCATACCGCGCACAACACTGGAAAGTCGCACACGGTCGGACTTCGGTCGGACGGTACCGTGCTGGCGACGGGGTGGAACGGCCACGGCCAATGTGATGTCGCGGCGTGGCATGGTGTCACGGCCGTGGCCGCGGGCTGGCGTTTTACGCTCGGGCTCCTTGTGGATGGCACTGTGTTGGCAGCGGGCAGGGACTCAGAAGGCCAGACCGACGTGCAGTACTGGCGGGAGATCGCGGCCGTGGCTTGTGGCGACTGGCACTCGGTCGGAGTCCGAGCGGACGGTACGGCAGTGGCCGTGGGAATCAATACTCGAGGACAGTGCTCTGTCCGCGGTTGGCGTGACCTCACCGCCGTCGCGGCCGGATATCTGCACACGGTCGGGCTCAGAAGCGACGGGCGTGCTCTGGCGACCGGGGAGCGGTCGACCGGAGCCTGCGACGTTGATCGGTGGGAGGACGTGGTGGCGCTCGCCGCGGGCAGTTACCACACCGTCGGAGTGACGGCGGACGGACGAGTCCTCGCGGCCGGGGACAACAGCCAGGGGCAGTGCAAAGTCGGCGATTGGCGGGACGTCGTGGCGGTGGCCGCGGGCTCTCTGCACACTCTCGGCCTGCGCGCCGACGGCACGGTCGTCAGCGCTGGGAACAACGCCAATCGTCAGTGCGACGTGGACTCCTGGTCGGGAGTCCAACTCAGAACCTGAACTACGCGCAGTCCACATCGGACGATTGAGAGGCCGTTGTGGATGGTGCCTGCGTGGTGTCCGCCGCTGGATCCCACGGAGCTGCTTGGCGGGATCGACACTTACTGCGTCCGGGACGGCAAAGGCCGCTACCGCGTCGGCCGGTTTGCTGCCAGCGGCACCCCGGGCAGGATTTTGCGAAATAGTCCACCGAGCCGGACTTGTCCCAGCCGGCCCCGAACCGCTCCTCAAAGGCGTCCACTGTGGACGCTACCACCGCGAGGGTGCGGTTCACCTCGCCGCGGTTCCGCGGCGACGTGGTCTTCTTCTGCTCGCGCGCCGCCGAGATCGGCCGCATCGTCAACGAGATCATGAAATCGGCCCGGTAACCCGGTCGTGACGGCAATGGAGGAGAAATGTCTGTGAATCCGTTCGACGACGAGAACGGCGAATTCTACGTGCTGGTCAACGATGAGGAGCAGCATTCGCTGTGGCCCGCGTTCGCCGACGTGCCCGCTGGCTGGCGCGTCGTGTTCGGGCCGGGCGGGCGGATGCCGTCGCGTACGTGGACGAGAACTGGACTGACATGCGGCCCAAGAGCCTGCGTGAGGCGATGCAGGCGTCATGAGGCGTGTGCCCGTGGGCGGACGGTCCGTGCGCGGGCTCACTGGCTCACGCTTCCGCGGTGGCCGCGTGCGGGACTTGCGGCGGCCCGGTGATGTCGAGGACCGCCAGGTAGTCGCCGAGCTTGCTGGCCGCGCCGAGCATCGCGAGACCTCGTGTCGTCAGGCGTTGTTGCCAGTTCTCCAGCGCGGTGGAGAGCGCTGGCGTGCCGCCGGCCATGCGGACCTGCTCGACGACGGTAGCGATCTGGTCGAGCGGGTAACCGCCGCGGCGCAGGAGGTGCGCGAGCTCCGCATCGCGGACGTCGTGCGCGTTGTAGGTGCGGTGACCGGATGTGCGCTGGGGACCAGGATGCCGGCATCCTCCCAGTTGCGCAGGGTCGCGGCGGTCACGCCGAGACGGCGCGCCAGCGTCCCGATGCTGAAGGCCGTGCGGCGTCCCTGAGTGGTGGCCTCGGTGTCCGGCGCCGCGGTCACGTGCGCGACGGCCTGCGCGACCGAGTCCAGTGTCTCGCGGTCGCGGAGCAGCTGGGCGTGGCCGCGGTCGATCGCCGTCAGCGCCGCGTCGAGCAGGCCCGTGTCGAGCGCACGCATGACCTCCCGCGCGATCGCGTAACCGTGGGCGGGGATGAGCGCCAGGAAAGCGCGCAGCGCGGCCATGTGCACCTCGGTGTAGACCCGGTAGCCGGACGCGGTGCGCTCCGCGGGCGGGATCAGCCCGTCCTGCTCGTAGTTGCGGACCGCCTGAGGTGAGATGCCGTGCTCCCTGGCCAGGTCGACCGGCCGCAGCTTCTTCAACACGTTTTAAACTTTACCGCGCTTCTGCAAGGAAAGATGCTTGAGAGTTTCACCTGAATTTTCAGGTATGCGGTAGAGACATCCAGCTCAGCGAACTGGAGAGGGGGTCTCCCATGCCATTCAAGTGACCGATGTTTCCAAACGCTTCCAGCCCAACCGCGGCGGTGCCGTCACCGCGCTCGATCACTTCGAGCTCACTGTGCCCGAGGCGTCATCCATGGCCTGCTAGGTCCGAACGGCGCCGGCAAGACGACCGTCGTCCGCACCCTCAGCACGTTGCTCACTCCCGACGAGGGCAACGGCACACCCAACGAGCTGAAGGCCGATGTGGGGCCGGACTGGGCGGATGTCAAGCTGGTCGACACCGCCGCCTTCGACAACGCCAAGGCGGCGGTGCGCGCCAAGTTCGGCATCGAAGCCGTGGTCGACCGCGACGTCATGCGGGTCAGTGCCCCCGTCGCGGACGGCGGTTCGATCGCCGACCTGCTCTACGTGCTGAAGGACGCCGGGATCGCGGTCAGTGACAGCAACTACTGGGTCGAGCCGATCTTCACGCCGTTGCCGGCCGGCTGAGCGGCAACGGGCGGAGCTCTGCACCGGCTGGTGCTGTCCACAGTGGCCGCACAGCCGCGGTCTTTTCCCGGTGCTCGCTGGACACGGCGCCGCCGAGGGCGCCTTCCGCATGTGTCCGATGTGGACATACCCCCGGCGCGTCGAAAACCGCCGAAACAGTCGCGATTGACTGGATCGGGGCCGCTGACTTGGGCACGATGGGGGACATGGCCGACGACCACGACGCGCGGGCGCTCATGTCTGTGCTGGTGGCAAAGGGGTCGCTGGTCATGATGTCGTTGATCCCGTTGCGTCGGCAGGTCACCGCCGGACACGTCACCGAGCACTTCGGTTGCCGTGTCGGCGACGAGGTGGTCCGGCACGACCTGTCCGTCGAACTGCCAGGAGGCGAAGATGCGGATGAGGATCGCGGTTGGCCTGCTCGCCGGGGCGCTGGCGCTGCCGGTGGCGAGTGCGACCGTCGCGGTGGCGGATACCGGCTACCGCGCACCGGTGGTACGGGTGGAGACCGGCGTTCTGCGTGGTAGTGAGAACGGCGGTGTGGACAGTTTTCTCGGTGTGCCCTACGCGGCACCACCTGTCGCACAGCTGCGGTGGCGGGCGCCGCAGCCCGTACCCCGCTGGCCGGGAGTGCGCGAGGCGACGGCCTACGGCAACCGGTGCCCGGCCGCGGCCAGCACCAACGGGCCACGGTCGGAGACCGAGGACTGCCTGTTCCTGAACGTCCAGCGGCCCAAGTTCGTCCACAGTGGACAGAAGCTGCCGGTGTACTTCTGGATCCACGGCGGCGGACTGCAGAACGGCAGCTCCAACCAGCATGACGGGAGCCTGATCGTCGGCCGCACCGGGGCCGTCGTGGTGACGATCAACTACCGGCTGGGCGCGTTCGGCTTCCTCGCCCACCCGGGGCTGACCGCAGAGGGCGGCGGGCAGTCCGGTGACTACGGCCTGTTCGACCAACAAGCCGCGCTGCGCTGGGTACAGCGAAACATCGCCGCCTTCGGCGGGGACCCTCGGCAGGTGACCATCGGCGGCGAATCGGCCGGCGGCTGGTCGGTCTGCGCCCACCTGACCGCACCCGGCTCACGCGGCCTGTTCCACGCCGCCATGATCCAGAGCGGTTCGTGCTTCAGCCAGACCCTCGTCCAGGCCGAGACCTCCGGCACCACCGCCGCGCAGGCACTCGGCTGCGCCGACCCGGCCACCGCTGTCGCCTGCTTGCGGGCACTGCCGGCCGGCCGTCTGGTCGATGCCCAGGTGAACCCCCGGTTCGTCGACGGCATTCCGGCGCTGCCCCAGGCCCCGGACGTCGCGGTGCACAACGGAACCTTCGCCCGGGTACCGGTCGTCATCGGGGCGAACCGGGACGAGGGACGCACGTTCGCACAAGGGTTCATCGGGCAGGACCGGACGGCGTACGAGGGATTCGTACGGACGAGCTTCCCGGACCGCGCCGACGCCGTGCTCGCGCGCTACCCCTGGCCGGCCAACGCCGACAGGTTCACCCCGGCCTACCTGGCCGGCGCGATCCTCACCGACTCCGGCCTGATCGCCCGCATCGGCGGCTGCCCCAACCGGGACCTCACCCACACCTTCGCCCGGTACACCACCACCTTCGCCTACGAGTTCGCCCATCGCACCGGGCCGGGCCTGACTCCCATCCCCGGCTACGTGTGGGGCGCCGGCCACGCCGCCGAACTCGCCTACTTGTGGCCGAGCTTCGACAACGGCACCCCGATCGCGCCCACCTTCACCGCGGCCGAACGGCGGCTGGCCAAGGACATGGTCGACGCCTGGGGCAACTTCGTCCGCGACGGCCGGCCCGGCGCCGCCGGCCGGACGCCCTGGCCCAGCTTCACCGGTTCGGCGCGCGTGATGTCGCTCGACACCGGCAGTTCCACTCTCGTCACCGACCAAGGCCTTGGCGCCGAACACAATTGCGATCTGTGGAAGTAGGAGTTGATGGGCGGATCGTGCCGGCCGGCACGATCCGCCCATCAACTCAGCTCGCCGTGCAGGTCAGCGTCGGGGAGGGGTTGGTGCCCGAGTAGCCCGCCTGGAACCCGAAACTCGTGGTGCCGCCTGCTGTGATCACGCCGTTGTAACCGGCGTTCGTCACGGTCTCGCTCTGGCCGTTGCGGTTCTCCACCGCGTTCCAGATGTTGGTGACCTGCTGGTTGCCTGCCCAGGTCCAGTTCACCTTCCAGCCGGCGGTGGGCCTGGTCCCGGTGTTCGTGACCGTCACGGTGGCGGTGAATCCGGTGCCCCACTGGTTGCTCACCGTGTAGGTCGCCGAGCATCCGCCGCCGCCTCCGCCGCCCGGTGATGTCGTGGCGTTCACCCCGGCGGACTGGGCCGACACGTTGCCTGCCTGGTCATAGGCGGCGACCGTGTAGGTGTACCGCGTCGAGGCCGACAACCCGGTATCGGTGAAGGTCGTTCCGGCGGAGGTGCCGACCTGGGTTCCGTTGCGGTACACCCGGTACCCGGCCACACCGACGTTGTCGGAGGACGGCGACCAGGACAGTGCGGCCGTGGAACTGGTCGTCCCGGTGACCGCGAGATTGCCCGGCACCGTGGGTGGACTGGTGTCCCCGCCGCCCCCGCCGGTGGTGGCGGTGAAGGAGAAGCTCGTCGTGGCCAGGCCCTGACCGCCCTGCCAGATCTCGAACCCGGCCTCGGCGTCGAGCAGGTAGTGCGCGGGGTTCAGCGAGCCGCGCGCCACCGAGTCGCTGATCATCGCCTTGATGTCGAGGTTGCTCACCGAGGTGGCGCCCGGGTTCAGGACGTAGGAAATGATCTTCCAGCCGGTCTGCTGCCCGGTCCAGACGGTCCAGTTGTGATCGGCGATGGTGACGTTGCCGGTCGGCGAGCCGAAGGGCTGCACGCCGCCGCGGCTGTTGAGCCAGATCATGATCTCGGTGCCGTCGGGCTGTCCGCTGGTGGTGGGCGCCGAGTTGAACCAGAGGTCGTAGGCGACGTCGTAGGCACCGGAACCGGGCTGGACGGTGCTCCAGGACGAGACTGCGCTGCCCAGCTTGCTGACCTGGATCGGCAGGCCACTGTTAGGCGTGCACAAGCCCCAGTGGCAGCCCTTGAAGATGGACGGGTAGGTGGCCGGGGCGCCGCCGGAGAGGTTGAAGTTGGCCGTGCTCACCGACCATGCACTGCCGGACGTGTAGGTGATGCACTGGCGGTCGGACGAGTTCCACTCGTTGGCCTGGATCATGTACTCCCCGGCGGAGATGGTGCCGGTCGGGGAGCAGGTGGTCGTGTCGGCCGACGCGGCGGGTGCGGCGACCACCGAGGTGACCGCGCAGGCAGCCAACGCCAGCGCTGCCGCCGCGGCGACCGTGCGAAGTCTGGACATCAGGGTTGTCACTCCATTCGGAAGCGGTGGGCCGCCCCGCCGTCGCGGAGCGGCCCACCACGAGGCCACGACCGTCAGGTCGCGGTGCAGGTGAGCGTGGGCTTGGCGTTCGTCCCGCTGTAGCCGGCCTGGAAGCCGAACGTGGTGTTCCCGCCCGGCGCGATCACGCCGTTGTAGTTCGCGTTCGTGGCGGTCTCGTTTGCGCCGCTGTGGCTCTCCACCGCGTTCCAGCTGTTGGTGATCACCTGGTTGCCCGACCAGGTCCAGGTCACCTTCCACGACCGGGTGGGCGTGCTGCCGGTGTTGGTCACCGTGACGCTCGCGGTGAAGCCGGAGCCCCAGTCGCTGCCGATCGCGTACGCGGCCGAACAACCTCCGCCACCGGACGACGGGCTCACCGTCCAGCTGAAGGACGCCGAGCCGGAGCTGTTGGTGGAGTCCTTGGCGGTGACGGTCACCGACGAGGTGCCGGCAGTGGTCGGGGTGCCGGAGATCAGACCGGTCGAGGAGTTGATCGACAATCCGGCCGGCAGCCCGGTCGCCGAGTACGAGAGCGTCTGCCCGGCCGCGGAGTCGGTCGCCTGGATCTGCAGGCTGACGGCAGTGCCGACGGTGGTGGTCTGGCCGCCGGGGTTGGTCACCGTGACCGTGTTGCTCCCCGGCGGGGTCACGGTCCAGGTGAACGACGCCGTACCGGACGGTCCGGTGGAGTCCTTGGCGGTGACGGTCACCGACGAGGTGCCGGTAGCGGTCGGGGTGCCGGAGATCAGACCGGTCGAGGAGTTGATCGACAACCCGGCCGGCAGCCCGGTCGCGCTGTAGGCCAAGGTGCCGCCGGCGGTGTCGGACGCGGTGATCCGCAGGCTGACCGCGGTGTTGACGACACTGCTCTGGTTGCCCGGGCTGGTCACGGTCACCGCCCCGCTGCCGCCGGTCACCGGCGGGTAGGCGTTGGTCACCAACTGCTGGAACTGGGCACCGAACCACTGGCCGGCGGGCACGTTGAAGCCGGGAATGGAGCCGGTCGGGTAGGTGCCGCCGTTGCCGTCACTGTTGGTGCTGTTCGGGTCGCAGTGCGGGTCGCCGTGGCTGTGCGACGCCGTCGGGTAGTCGCCATCGGACTCACCAGGCGGCTTGACCCAGACGAAGCCGATGATGTGGGCGGAGGCGCCGTAGGGTTGCACGGCGGGCCGCTCGCCCAGGCCCGCGCCGTTCTGGTTGCACCAGTTGCCGCGGAAGGCCCGCTGGTCGACCTTGTTGGCCGCGACGTAGGCATCCGGCGTGGTCGGAGACGGGTTGAGCGCGGTCGGCCGCGCCGGGCCGCCCCAGCCGTTGCGTGAGGTGTCGATGAGCATGCCGATGGTCGCGGGGAAGCCCTGGCCCACCAGCTGCGAGTACATCGCCTCGTTGTACGCCTTCTCCTCGAAGTACGGGTTCCACTGGTAGAACTTGGCCGAGTCCAGTGGCTGGCCGCCCACCTGCATCGTCGAGTTCGGCAGGAACGGCTCCGTGGTGGGGGTGGTGTTGGCGGTGTTGGACACGAAACCGTCCACACTGGCGACACCGGCGGTGGTCGCCTTGGCCACCTTGGCGAACTCCTGCGCTGCCGGCCCCATGTTGCTCGACCAGCCCAGCCACCCCGAGTGCGCGATGTCCAGGTAGTTGTAGACGTTGGAGATCACGTGCAGCTTGTTCAGCGCGTACTCGACACCCTGCTCGTAGAAAGGGGCGGCCGTGGAACAGGCCGTCTTGCTCTGGTTGGTGACGATGTTGGGCAGGGAGTCCGGCTCGATCATGGCGGCGATCCGCAGGCCTGCGTACTTGGGGTCGGCGAATATCGCCGCGATGGGGTCGATGTACTCGGTCTTGTAGGTCGCCAGGCCGGCGGCGGTGGCCGGCAGCTCGCCATTGGAGGCCAGCGCGGCGCAGTCGCGGCCGGGCAGGTCGTAGACGACCACCTGGACCACGATCGGAGTGCTGCCCTGCTGCTGGGCCAAGGCCTGGTCGAGATGCCACCGCAGGCCGTGGTGGACGCTGTCGCCGGTGATCGCGGCGATCCGGTCCATCCACACCGCGGTCGGGTAGTTCGCGACCTTGGCCTCGGCTGCGGCCAGCGCCGGGTTCGTCGCCTGGTCGGCGGCGACCTGTGCGTTGACCTCGGCAGCGTAGTCAGGGCTGACATACTGCGTCGCGCCCACATACGGATTGGTCACATGTGCGGCGGCCTGCGCCGCGGTCATCGTCAGAGGCGAGAGCACCGCCGCGGTGACCGCGAGCGACACCGCCCCCGCGCGGAGCCCGTGGACGATTCGGGACACTTGGGTCCTCACTTCTTGGCAGAGCCCTCCGCGTTGTGCGCGATGGGCTGCGAAAGGCACGCCGCCGGAAAGGCGGCTGGCCGAAAACTGAGCCAGTACGACCGAGAAGTCAACGAATCGCCGCCGCCGTCCGCTGGAAGCCGAGGTCAGCGCCCCATCGCGGGACGAAAGTTTCAGACCGGCGCCGAGCCGCATCGAACGGCGCCGCCACGGCCAGGATCGCGGCACATCAGCCCACGAAGTGGCCCGGGCCGCGTTGGGGTCAGGGGTGGAGGTGTGGGTCCAGACCGGTGCGTAGCTGGGCGCGGCCCTGGTAGTTGTCGACGGTGCGGATGGACCGGCTGAGGTGTTCGGCGATCTGCCTGCTGGAGCGGCCGGCGGCGGCGAGGGTGGCGACTTCCCGTTCGCGGCGCTTCA
>CBIMJO010000191.1:0-10393 GCA_966244135.1 uncultured Actinocrispum sp.
TCAGCTCGTGGAGATCGCGCGGGCGCTGTCGGCGGGCGCGCGGTTCATCATCCTCGACGAGCCGACCGCGCAGCTGGACGGCCCGGCGATCGAGCGGCTGTTCGAGCGGATGCGGACCTTGCAGGACAACGGGGTCACGTTCCTGTTCATCTCGCACCACCTCGAGGAGATCTACGAGGTGTGCCAGAAGGTGACGGTGTACCGGGACGCCCGGCACATCCTGACGGCGCCGGTGAGCGAGCTGGGCCGGGCCGAACTGGTCGACGCGATGACCGGCGAACCCGGCGGCCTGCACGTGCCCGGCGCCGCGGACCGGACCGCCGTGGACGAGAAAACCCCGGTGGCACTGGAACTTCGCGACCTGTCCGGGGACGCCTTCCACGACGTGTCGCTGAAAGTGCGGGGGGGCGTGGTGATCGGCTGCGCGGGCCGCGCGTCCAGCGGCAAGCCCCAGATCGCCGAGACTTTCCCCGGCCTGCGCAGGCCGTCGGCCGGCGAGGTCCTGGTGAAGGACCGGAAGCTCAAGCCCGGCTCGGTTCCGGACGCGTTGCGCAACAAGATCGGTTGCGTGCCACGGGATCGCCACCACCAGGGGCTCGTGCTCGGGCTGACCATCGCGGAGAACGCGGCGATGACCGTGCTGGCCAAACTCGGTCCCTTTGGGACAGTCCCACCGGGACAGCTGGCATCGGTCGGCGGCAGGGCGATCGAGTCCTACGACATCGTGGCGTCCGGACCGGACCAGCCCGTGTCCGACCTGTCCGGCGGCAACCAGCAGAAGGTCGTGATGGCCCGTGCGCTGGCCGACGACCCCAGCGTGCTGGTGCTGATCAACCCGACCGCCGGGGTGGACGTGAAGTCCAAGGAGTCGCTGCTGGGCGTGGTCGATCGTGTGGCGCGCGACGGCTCCGCCGTGGTGGTGATCTCCGACGAGCTGGACGACCTGCGGGTCTGCGACCGTGTCCTGGTGCTGTTCCACGGCGAGGTCGCGCACGAGTTCGGGCGGGACTGGACCGACCAGGATCTGGTGGCCGCAATCGAGGGAGTGACCGAGCAATGACCAAGATGATCACCCCGGACACGGTCGCGGTTCCCGCCTCCAACCGCCGGCCGCAGCTCCGGCTGGCCAGGTTCCGGGACCTGGCCCTGGTCCCGGCGATCATCGTGCTGATCGTGATCGGCGCCTTGATCAGCCCGGACTTCCTGACCGTGGACAACCTCACCAACGTGCTGCAGCAGCAGAGCGCCCTGGCGCTGCTGGTGCTCGCCGAGGCGATGATCCTGATCACCGGCAAGTTCGACCTGTCGCTGGAGTCGACCATCGGGTTCGCCCCGGTGCTCGCGATCGCGTTGGTGGAACCGGCTTCCGCGCACGGCCTGGGCACGCAGTGGCCGGAGTGGATGGCGATCCCGTTGTGCCTGCTGATCGGGGCCGCGATCGGCGCGTTCAACGGGTTGCTGATCCTGAAGTTCCAGCTGTCGGCGTTCATCGTCACGCTGGGCATGCTGATCACCGTGCGTGGCCTGCATGTCGGTGTCTCCGGTGGTAGCAGCCTGTTCCAGCTGCCGCAGTCGTTCATGTACCTGGGCTTCGAGAAGTGGTTCGGGCTGGCCGCGTCGGTGTGGATCGCGTTGATCGCGTTCGTGGTCGGCATCGTGGTGCTGTCCTACTTCCGGCAGGGCCGTTCGCTGTACGCCATCGGCGGCAACGTCGACGCCGCGAAGGCCGCGGGTATCCGCACCGACGCGGTGGTCTGGACCGTGCTGATCCTCGGCGGGGTGCTGGCCGCGCTGGCCGGCATCCTGGAGACCGGGCGGCTGGGCGCGATCGGCGCGAACATGGGCGAGGGCATGATCTTCACCGTGTTCGCCGCGGCCGTGATCGGCGGCATCAGCCTCAACGGCGGCAAGGGAACCCTGTTCGGCGCGCTGTGCGGTGTGCTGATGCTGGGCCTGATCCAGAACCTGCTGACCATCATGCGGGTGGACGGGCACTGGTTCGGCGCGATCAACGGTGTCATCATCCTGATCGCACTCGTGCTGTCCCGGGTGACGAGCGGCAAGGCACAGGAGTAGCGGATGAAGCTGGGTAGCACCGACGTCGACGTCTCCACGTTCGGCTTCGGCGGGGCCGGGATCGGCAACCTGTACGACGAGGTCACCGACGCGGACGCGGAAGCGGCGCTGCGGGCCTGCTGGGATGCGGGCGTGCGGTACTTCGACACCGCCCCGCACTACGGTCTGGGCCTGTCCGAACGGCGGCTGGGCAAGTTCCTCGCCGGGGTGCCCCGCGACGAGTACGTGATCTCCACCAAGGTCGGGCGGGTGCTGGAGCCGTTCGACGGGGAAGGCCTGGACCTGGACAACGGGTTCGCCGTGCCGCGCAGGTTCCGGCGGATCATGGACTACAGCCGCGACGGCGTGCTCCGGTCGCTGGAGTCCTCTTTGGACCGTCTGGGCGTGGACCGGGCGGACGTGCTGCTCATCCACGACCCGGACGAGCACTGGGAGCAGGCGTCCAGCGAAGGGTTCCCCGCGCTGGACGAGCTGCGCTCGCAGGGCGTGGTGGGCGCGATCGGCGTCGGGATGAACCAGTGGCAGATGCCCGCCCGGTTCGTCCGCGAGACCTCGATCGACGTGGTCATGCTGGCCGGCCGGTACACGCTGCTGGAACAGACCGCCGCTGACGAGTTCCTGCCCTTGTGCCAGGAACGCGGGGTCTCGATCCTGGAAGCGGGCGTGTTCAACTCCGGCCTGCTGGCACGGCCGTCGATACCCGACAACGCGAAGTACAACTACGCGTCCGCGCCGGCCGAGCTGATCCAGAAGGCGCAACGCATCGCGGCCGTGTGCGAGCGGCACGGCGTGACTCTTCCGCAGGCGGCAGTACAGTTCGTGCTTCGGCACCCGACCACCGCGTCGGTCGTGCTCGGCGTGAAGTCGGCCGGGCAGGCGGTCCGGAACGCCGAGCTGTTCGCCAAGCCGGTGCCCGACGGGCTCTGGGACGACCTGCGCGCGGAAGGGTTGCTGGATGCGGGTTGACGCGCACCACCACTTGTGGGACCTCTCGGTCCGGGACCAGGACTGGATCGACCCGGTGTCGATGTCGGTGATCCGGCGGAACTTCGACGTAGCCAACCTGGGCGCGGCGACCATCGGGTTCGACCGGACCGTGCTGGTCCAGACCATCACGGTGCCCGAGGAGACGCCCGAGTTCCTGGCCATCGCCGAGGCGACCGAACTGGTCGGCGCGGTCACCGGGTGGGTCGACCTGACCCACCCGTCGGTCGCCGAGGACCTGGCGAAGCTCAAGGCCGGGCCGGGCGGGGAGTGGTTGCGCGGGATCCGCCACCAGGTACAGGGCGAACCGGATCCGCGCTGGTTGTGCCGTGACGACGTGCAACGCGGCCTGGCGGCCGTGTTCGAGGCCGGGCTGCTGTACGAGCTGCTGATCCTGCCGCAGCAGATCCCGGCCGCGGTGGAGACGGTCGCCGCGTTCCCGGACGCGCCGTTCGTGCTGGACCACTGCGCCAAGCCGCCGATCGCCTCCGGCGGCCTCGAGCCGTGGGCGACCGCGATCCGCGAGCTGGCCGGGTTCGAGAACGTGGCCTGCAAGCTGTCCGGCCTGGTCACCGAGGCCGACTGGACACAGTGGACGGTCGACGGGCTGCGGCCGTACACGGACGTCGTGCTGGACGCGTTCGGCCCGTCGCGGCTGATGTTCGGCTCGGACTGGCCGGTGTGCCTGCTGGCCGGGTCCTACGCGGACGTGGTGGGCGCCGCCGAGGAGCTCACCTCGGGCCTGACCCTGGCCGAGCAGGCCGAGGTGTTCGGCGGCACCGCGTCACGCGTGTACCAGCTGGGGGCGCCGGTCCAGGGCGCCTGAGTAGAGGGCGACCCCGAGCCCGGCCAGGGCGAGCAGCGCGCCGATCCAGTTCGGCGCGGTGTAGCCGAGACCGCCGTCGATGGCCAGGCCGCCGAGCCAGGCGCCGGCCGCGTTGCCGAGGTTGAACGCGCCGATGTTGGCCGCGCTCGCCATCGCGGGCGCGCCTTCGGCCTTGCTGAGCACGCGGGTCTGCAGGGGTGCGACGGTCGCGAAACCCGCCACGCCGAACAGAACCAGCGTGATGGCGGCGGTGACCTGGCCGTGCGCGGTGAAGGTGAACAGCAGCAGCACGAGTGCGAGCGCCGCCAGCGATCCGTACATGGCGGGCATCAGGCTGCGGTCGGCGAGTTTGCCGCCGAGCAGGTTCCCGGCGACCAGGCCGAGCCCGAAGATCACCAGCAGCCAGGTGACCATGCCCTCGGAGAAGCCCGCGACCCCGGTCATCATCGGTGCGATGTACGTGAAGCTGGCGAAGATCCCAGCCCAGCCGAGTGACGTGGTGAGCAGGGCGAGCCAGACCTGCGGGCGGCGGAAGACCGCGAGTTCCTTGCGGATGTGGGTGTTCTCGTCGGCCTTGAGGTCGGGGACCAGGGCGAGGACGCCGATGAAGCCGATCACGCCCAGCCCGGCGACCGCCCAGAACGTCGAACGCCAGCCGAACGCGTGCCCGAGCGCGGTGCCCAGCGGGACGCCGAGGACGTTGGCGACGGTCAGGCCGGTGAACATCAGCGCGATCGCGCTGGCCTTCTTGGTCTCCGCGACGAGACTGGCCGCGACCACCGCACCGACCCCGAAGAACGCGCCATGGTTCAGCGACGCGACCAGGCGCCCGGCCATCATCAGGCCGTAGGTGGGGGCGACGGCCGATAGCACATTGCCCGCGATGAACAGGGTCATCAGGCCCAGCAGCAGCTTCTTGCGCGACCAGCGCGACCCCAGGCCGGTCAGGATGGGCGCGCCGACCGTCACGCCGAGCGCGTAACCCGAGATGAGCAGTCCGGCGGTCGGGATGGACACCCCGAAGGTGGTGGCGACGTCCGGCAGCAGTCCCATGATCACGAACTCGGTGGTGCCGATGCCGAAGGCACCGATGGCCAGCGCGAGCAGTGCGGCAGGCATGTGGTCTCTTTCCAGTAGACTCGTCCTGAACGCAATTACCGGCCAGCGCGATAGTTGCAGACGCGGGTAATTGCACAAGCCTCATGATGCTCGGCGGGTGGCCGCCGTGCAAGCAGGGGAGTGGTGAACCGTGTCACTGGACGACGACGCCGCAGAGGCCCGCGCCCAAGGCTGGCGCACCCTCGCGGCACTGCACGCCTCACTGGAAGATGCCCTCGAGAAGGCGCTGCAGAAGTCCTACGACCTGTCAGTGAGCGAGTACAGCGTGCTGGATGTGCTGGCGCGTCAGGACGGCTGGCACATGCGGATGAACCAGCTTTCGCGGGCCGTGGTGTTGTCGCAGTCGGCTACCACCCGGCTGGTGACGCGGATGGAGAACCGTGGGCTGCTGAGCCGGTATCTGTGCCCGGATGATCGGCGCGGGATCTACACCGAGGTGACCGCCGCGGGACATGAGCTGCTGGCTCAGGCGCGTCCTGTGCACGATGCGACGCTCGAGGAGGCGTTGCGGGAGGCCGCCAAGCTGCCTGAGCTGGCGCCGCTGGTGGATGCGCTGGCGCGGCTCTAGGTCGGCTTGACTTGTCCTTAAGTGGCCTGGGTCACTATGGGGGCATGGCTGAGTCTGAGCACGAAGAGACTTTCGACGACGACGAGTTCGAACCGGTGATCGTTCGCGGGCGGGAATGACGCCTGCTGAGTTGAGCTAGGTCCCGGTGCCTATCTGGCCCTGACCTGGGGCGACGTCCCTCGGGTCCCCTTGGTGGGTCAGGCGGGCGTCGGCCGGATGCCGACGAGTTTGGTGAGGAACCGGTCGATCTGCTCTGCGGGTGGGGGCCAGGGGAGGTCGGGTTCGTTGATTCGTTGGGACAGCATGCCGTTGACGGCGGTGCGTAGGTCGATGGTGACCGTGGTGGGGTCGTCGGGTGGGGCCAGGCCGGCGTCCATGCAGCGCTGAACCGCGGTTTGGGTGCGGGCGATGAGGGTTTCCTTGAAGGGCACGCCGATGCGGCGGTGCACCTGGCTTTCGTGCAGCACCTTGTAAAGCCCCGGGTGGGACTCGGCCCAGGCGACTTGGGCGAGGATGCGCGCTCGCAGCTGTGCGGCGGGGTCTGGGGCGGCGTTGGCTTCGGCGGTGTCTCCGCTGGTGACGAGTTCGTGGTGGCACTGCTGCATGACCGCCAGGACCAGGGCGTCGCGGTCGGGGAAGTGCAGGTAGACCGAGGTGGCCGCGATGGAGACCTCGCGCGCGACGGCTCGCAGGGACAGGGCCTCGTCGTCCGCCAGGGTGTCGAGCATGCGCATGGCGGCTTCGACGATGTCGGCGCGGAGCAGCTCTCCTTGTCCGCGGGCGTTGGGGCGGCGGCTGGGCACGAAAGGGGATTGTAGCCGAACAGGTGTCACGCTACAGTCGTAGCGCTACAGCTGTTCGGTCAAAGGAGAACATGGTGTTCGCTGAGAAGCTGGCCATCACCACCGAGATGATGGACAAGATCCCCGAGCTCACCGCGCGGGAGAAGGTGTTCCTGCGGCTGACCGCGGATGTCTGTCTGGGGACGCCGCTGCACGACCATCCGGGAGTGTCCAAAGAGGACGTTCGGCGCCTGCTGGCGTTCATCGCCTACGACGCGGGCTACCCCAAGGTCGAGCATCTGATCGGGACACTGGGGGATGACCCCGAACCTCTTGAGCGGCCAACGGGTCCGTCCGCGTTACCCGCGGAGGTTCAAGACCAGGTAAGGAAGATCGACCCGCACTTCGCCGAGTACGTGATCCTGCAGTCGGATCTGAACCGCGCCATCACGGGGCTCACCGAGCGGGAACGCGCCTTCGCGACGATGAGCATCGACATCCATTACCAGACCTTGGGCGACACGTTCCATGCTCATGTCGGCCGCGCGCTGCGAGCCGGTGCCACACATGAGGATCTGAAGGCCGTGCTGAGGTTCAACGCGCAGTTCGGTCTCACGCGGGCGTGGGAGGCGTGGCACGCGCTCAATTCGTTGCTGGCCAAGGTATAGGCCACCCCCGGCCGCGGAGGGGGGAGGACGCGAGCCGGGGGTGGGCTGTGACCGGTGCGGCGGTCGCCTCGCGGCGAGTGGCGCATGAGGGCTCCAGCTTGACCTGGTATTCCCTGATGGCTGGTAGTGAGGCCCGGGGACACGGTCCGCACCGATCGTTCTGTTCAACTCCGGGGACCCTCCCGGTGTTCCGGCGGCCGGGTGTGACGTGCGTTGCACTGGGTACCCGATCTTCATGGCACATCGGAAGCTTGGCTACCTCGTGATCGCGATTGGACTGTGCTACCTGGTGTTCTCGCTGTTCGGGTTCGTCCTGATCAGCGACGACAGCACGGTCGGCGGCGGCCTGCGCGGCGGGAACCCGCCCGATCTGTTGTGGGGTGTGTTCGGCGTGAGCACCGTGCACAACTTCGTCAACATCCTGCTCGGCGCGGTGACCCTGGTGGGCGGCTTCACTTTCCCGAAGTCCCGGCTGATCACCGCTTGTGCCGCCATCGGGTTCGCGTTAGTGACCGTTTACGGCGTGATCGCCATGCTGGTGCGGGGGAACGCTGTCGATCCGCTGTCGATCACTTGGGGCGACAACATCTTGCACCTCGTCACCGCGCTGATACTCGGTGTGCTCGCCACCGCCGTCAAGGAGCGCAGCCGCACCGAAGTCCACTGAGGATAGTCGGTGCGGCTCGCGCCCGGCCGCTGCGGTCACTGGGAAAATTCACGCAGGGGTGACAGCGTGCTGACCAGGTGCGACGATGGCAGTGACTGGCCGGGCACAAGGGGGTCGTGGTGGTGCTGCGCGTCCATTTCACCCCGGCGGACCTGACCAGGGTCCGGATCCGGCCCGAGCCGCTGCCGCTCTGGGAGGTGCTGCTCAGCCTGCACCTGTTGCAGACCCGGCATGGCGACGTGGTGTTCGGCCCGTGGCGCCGCCGCGCCCGCCCGGCGCTGCGCGACATCCTGACCACGCTGGCGCCGCCGAAGGGGTACTCGCCGGACTTCCTCACCCCGGCGGTGGACAGCGCCGACCTGGAGGTCGGCCTGGAGGCCCTGCTGAGCACCCGTCGGCAGACCCTGCACAGCGAGCTGAGCCGTCTCGCCGAGCAGACACCGTTGCCCGGGTGGGTACGGCCGCTCGCGGCAGGGGAGCCGCGGATGCTGCATCTGCTCGCGGACACCATCCGGCAGTACCACGCCACGGCGCTGCAGCCGTATGCAGAGGTGTTCCGCGCGCACATCCGTGAGGACTGGACCCGGCGCACCGAAGTCGTGATGGCGCACGGCTTGGAACACGCGCTGCGCACGTTGCACCCGTCGGTGCGGTGGCGCGCGCCGGTCCTGGAGGTCGGCTATCCGGTCGACCAGGACCTGTACCTGGACGGCCGCGGCCTGGCACTGGTGCCATCGTTCTTCTGCTGGCAGACGTCGATGACGTTCGCGGACCCCTCGCTGCGGCCGGTACTGGTCTACCCGGTGACGCCGGACCTGGGCTGGACCTCCGCCAAGCCCGAAGCGCCCGACCAGAAGTCGCTCATCGCCCTGCTCGGCCGCACCCGAGCCACCGTACTGCGCACCATCGCGGACAAGCCCGGCCTGAACACGACCGAACTCGCCCGCGAGGCACGGACATCACCCGCGGGAGCCTCCCAGCACGCGACCGTGCTGCGGCAGGCCGGGCTGGTGATCACCAAACACAGCAACGGTCGCGCGGTGCACACACTGTCCACAAAGGGGGCGGCGCTGCTCAGGCCGAGTAGCCCTTCGGCGGGATGAGCGTGGCCAGCTGGTTGAAGGTGATCCAGTAGATCTGGTTGCCGCCGAAGCTGGCCGGGTCGGCGATCTTCACCGTCATGTCCGACGAGTCGTACCCGATCACGGTGAAGTAGTGGTAGATCGTGTAGTTCGGGTAGCCCGGCGGGTGGTTGTTCGGCGGGGCCACGATGTTCGCCACGATCGCCCAGCCGTTGTTGATGTCCAGCACGACATCCCGCCACAGCAGGTCGCGTTGCGCCTGGGTGGGCGGGTCGTTGGGCATGTTCTTCGTTTCGTACCAGCCGGTTGCGAGGTCACGGTTGAGCACCCCGGTGACCTGTCCGATGTAGTCGGTGCCGTTCTGGGTGGTGCCGAGCTGGGCGGCGAGAGTCGCCTGGCTGGGGATGTTGCTCGTACGGGCGGAGATCGCGATGCGGGTGGCGGCCGGCCCGCACCAGTACCCGGTCTGCTGCACCTGGTAGGAGATATTGAGTACGGCCATCGTGCTGACACCCTCGACCTTCGCCGGTGCGGGCATCGCGCGGACGAAGTCCGGTGGGGTGACGACGAACTTCGTGTCGGCCGCCGCCACCAGCGGCGTGGTGATCAGTCCGGACAGGACGAGGGCGGCACAGGCCAGGGCTTTGAGGCGCATGGGACGGTTCCTTACATACACAGGGGAGGAATCCGGCATCGATCGTCCGGCCGCCGATCACTGTGTCGCAACAGGATTCAACGGTGCCGGAAACCACCTGCTCGCTGACGCCGTTCCGTAGAGCGATCGTGACTCAGGGTGATGCTTGCCAGGTCGCGAAAAAAATTCCGGCCGGAACCGATCCGGATCACGCACAGCTCCGTATAAGAGGTGTCCTGGGAGGGACGAGGCGCGTAACCGCCCATGAGGATGGTTATGTCAAAACCGCAGACGGCACGTGTTCCGCGCAGGTCACGTGCGGCCGCCGCAGTGCTCGCGGCGGGAGTGGCGTTGGTGGGCGGGTTGGTTCCCGGTCCGGCCGGCGCTTCCAGCCACCGTGAGGCACCGCTGATCGCGGCCGACCCCACCGTGGACAACACGGACCTGTACGCGTTCGTGAGTCCGGACAAGCACGACACGACCACCATCGTGGCGAACTTCTTCGGCTTCCAGGAGCCGAACGGCGGTCCGAACTTCTACCCGTTCGCGACCGACGCGCACTACGACATCAACATCGACAACGATGGGGATGCCAAGGCGGACCTCGTCTTCCGGTACACCTTCTCCACTGAGGACCGGCGCAAGAACAACACCTTCCTGTACAACAACGGCCAGGTCACGTCGATCAACGACGACAACCTGCTGTTCCGCCAGAACTACTCGATCCAGCTGTTCGACATGCACGGTGGCTCCCGCTACCTGGTGCAGAACGCCCGCGTGGCGCCCTCGAACGTCGGCCCGGCGTCCATGCCGGACTTCCGGCTGCTGCGCGACCAGGCGATCACCAAGATCGGTGGCTACGGCGTGAGCTACGCCGGTCCGTCCGAAGACGCCTTCTTCGCCGACCTGCGGGTGTTCGACCTGCTGTACGGCGGGAACCTGTCCGAGGTCGGCCAGGACACCTTGCGCGGCTACAACGTCAACACG
>CBIMJO010000192.1:0-10392 GCA_966244135.1 uncultured Actinocrispum sp.
GAGATGGCCGAGCAGCTGCGCGCGATCAATGGGCAGTTCCTGATGAGCATCAATGACGTGCCAGAGATCCGCGAGGCATTTGCTGGCTTCGCCATGGCGACCGTCGATCTGCAATATACGGTCGGCAACGGGTCGCCGGTCGCACTGATGGAGTCGCTGTGCGACGCCTGTATCGTGCGCTGACGTGGATTCACAGCGAACAAGGCGTCGGCAGTGGTGAAGACGCTTGTGACGCCGGTGGACAACGGCGCTGAGGTCTTCTGAAGGGTCGCACCATTGACGCCGACGATCGTCTTGGCCGTCGTGTCGATCGCGTACGCGGTATGGTCCTGTTGTTCGGTATCGAAACGGCCGTTGGACCCAGTTACCTGGATGCCGGCCGAGACCTCCGCCGCGGTCCCGTCAACGAGCGTGACCTCACCGATCGCCCGCGAGGTCAGCCACACGCTGCCGGCCAGCAGCCGTGGTTTGACCGGCGGCGGTGTCAGGAGAAGCCCGGCCACACAGAGTCCAATGAGGACGATACCCGAGGCGACGAGCGCCATCGTTCGGCGGATCCGGGGGCGGCGAAACAGAGTCACGACCGCCTCCGTCGTCGTTGCCCGGCCATCTTTTTCCGGATGGCAAACGGTCGTGGGCTCAGCCAGGTCCGTAGCCTGAGCAGCCGTCGCCAGCCTGGATAGAGGTCACGGCGCAGTCGCCGCTCAAGCTGCCATGCCTGGATGACGTCATCAGCACTGATGTGTTCGGGCCCGAAAACCGCGGTTGTCGCTGGTTCGGCGAGCAACACCAGCGTCGCCGTCCGTTCGCCAAAACTGTCGTTGGCATGCCGTGAGAACTCGAGTGGCGTCATGGACAGCGTCACGGACAACCCGAGCTCTGCCAGTCGGTCGACCGATTCCTCCCAGGCTCCGACAACTTGCGCCGCGCTGCTGGGCGCTCGACGACGTCGCGAACGGCGGGCCGCCTTCCGTATCAGTATCGACAGGAACCAAAGACCACTCAGGCATATCAAGACCAGCGCTATATCTAGGGCCACCAACCTAAGGTCGACGCTGGGCGGCACGCTCGTCGGCAGCGTGATCACGGTGTTCCGGTTCGGCGCCGGTGCCACGTCAGCAGGAACGTGGATCGGTATCGGAGTGGCCGTGACCTCAGACAACGGATTGCGCTTCGTCTGGTGTATGTCTGTCGGGTCGTAGGCGACCCATCCGTACTTGTCGAAGTGGACCTCGGCCCAGGCCGTCGCGTCGCGTGAGGTGACGGTGAACGTGCCATTGTTCGGATCGTGCAGCCGGTATCCGACTACCACACGGGCCTGGTATCCCAGCTCGCGCGCCATCACTGCGAACGCCGCTGCGTGTTGTTCGGCGTAGCCGTCCTCCCGGGTTTGGGTCGACGCCACCACACGGGTGACGTCCGCGTAGCTGTGTCCCGGTGGGGCGTCGAGGTTGTACGGAAGGCCTCGCAGGAACGTGTTGATGGCCGAGAGCTTGCCTGCGGCGTTTATGGCGCTATCGGCGACTTGGTGGGTCAGAGTGTCCAGGTATGTGGGTATTCCGGGCGGCAGCCATCGATAAGGGTCGTCACCCGGTGCGATGGTCGGCTGTGCAGTTCCGGGGAGTTCGGTCGGCGTGTTCAGCTGACCAAGCACGTCGTAGGTGGTCCCCGAGGTCAGCGGCTTGGCCGTGATCAGGGAGCCCGAGGAAGCGCTGAACCCGACGGCGGCCGGGGCGCTCGCGGTGAACGTCAACTGACTGGGCCAGCCGACGACTGGGACGAACTGCGAAGGCAGATCAGTGATGGTTACGTGCGCGGAGACCGTCCTGCGGCTCTCCTGGGCGCGGTCACTGGCGAGGCGTTGGCCCGCAGTGAGAAACCTGTCGTCGGTGGTCCACGTGTACCCATCGAAGCGGTCGAGTGCCGCCACCGCGATACCCGGAGGAGTGGGCGCGTCGGCGGGAAAGGTCGCCGTGAGGACGAGTTTCGGCGGGTTCTCGCGTAACTGCGGTTTCACGCTCACCAAGGGAGTCAACATGTCCGGGACGAGTTCGGCGTTCGGCTGGAGAGGTCGGGGGTCGGCACGGTGCGCGCCATCTCCGAACACACCCGTGTCCGTGACAGCTATGCCCACGGCGAGCGGAACGACCGTGAGCACGACGCCACCGACAACCGGATTCAAACGACGTCGTGCTGGTGTCCCGGTAGGACTCGACGTGGCACGAACCGCCTGCACGGTCACCCGGCGTGCCCGCACGATGATCAGCGCCAACGACAACATCACCAGGAATGCGGTAAGGGACATATGCGTACCGATTGGGGTGGCTACCACGACCAGCCCCACGCCGTAGGCGATCACAACCGGCACGACTGGAGCAGCGGCAGACCTGCTGCCCACAACAACGGCCACAACGGCCTGCGCGGCAATCCAGTGGAACAAGATGAAGAACACCAGCACCTGGCCGCTCGCCGCGGCCGGCACACCCACCGACAGCATCTTCGCCCAGCCACTGACCACGCCGAGAACGAGTTCAGTTGCTGTGTCAGCCGTGGGCACCATCCCGCGCAGGGTGCTGGACAGTGCCGTCGACATCTCCAGCGTGATGAGCGCCAGACACGCCACCGCAACCCGGGCCAGGCGCGACCATCCGAACACCACGCCCGCCACGGCCGTCGTAGTGGCTCCTACGACCGTAAGCGCGAAGGCGGGCATATATGACCACGATCCGAAGAACCCGTGGTACAGCAGGGCAGCGGGCACGAGGGACGAAACCCCGAGAAGAACGTCCACGAACTGGCCGGCCGCTACGGCTCGCCGACGGCGATCGGCGGTCGTCATCGCCGGTCCCAGTGCGCGACGAACTCGAAGCTGCTCGTGACTGTCAGGACGTCCACAGGGCTGAGAACACGACCGGCTCGCGAACGTTGGTCGATGCGCACCACCCGCAACGAGGTCACCGAATCGCAGGAACGCGCTATCAGAGCCACCTCCGCCTCGGTGATGGCGCCAGTGACAACCGTTACCCCGGCGACGTCGTCATCCGGGGCCAGGGCTGCAGCCCACTCGGGCAAGTGCTCGTCGGGTGTCACTTCTGCGAGAAAGTCCAGTGCGGACCCCATTGACACGCCTCCGCTGTGAGATGGTGTCTGCCGGCGGTTGGTCGTTCGTACGTACAGCCGAGCGCCGGTTCGTTTCGCCGCCACGGTCAGCGATGCCACCACTCGCACAGCGTCCTCAAAGGACTCTTCGCGATACACGGCGCTGGTGTGCAGAACGATCAGGTAGCCGGGCGTGTCCGGCAGGCCGTTCTGACGTACCTTCAGCGTTCCGGTTCGGGCCGTTGATGGCCAGTGGATCAGCCGCGGATCGTCGCCCGCGAGGTAATCGCGCAGACTGTAGAAGGCGATCCCGCCAACACTCGGTCTGAACGCGAGCCCGTCGGCGTCACGCCGGTCGCCCGCCTCGAATGCGGGAATGTCGTCGTAGCGTGGATGTACGTAGAAGACCGTCGCACCGGAGGTGGTGAACCGTCTACGTACCAGCCGGGCCGGGTCCACGATCTCAACAGCCGGGGGCGGCAACCGGTACACACCTCGGCGTGCAGTGGTCAACGGGTACTCGCACACCTGGGCCGCTGCCCGTCCGGCGAGCGTGTCCACCAAGTACCGTTTCCGTTCTTTGGCCACGATTTCCGTGACCTCCAACTCCGAGGTGGACATCCGGCTCCGATTCGACACCGTGAGTTCACAGGTGACTGGCGCACCCTCTGTCACCCGCAACGGATAGACCTCACGCTTGGCCGTTACACTCCCGCTCGCGACGACCCAGCCCACAGCGGCGAAGACTAGAGTCGCCGCACTCAGCCCGATCGCGGTCATTTCCGGGTAGTCAAAGGCGATGCCAACAACGACACACACCGCAGCCGCGCCGCTCATCACCCACCCAGAAACCGTTGGCGCCGGCGTCATCGTGGTTCGCCCGGATCTCTGGGCACAGGCGTTGTATCCAGAATGTCTTGCACGACCATCTCAGCCGTCGTGTCCTGCATGGACGCCTCGTGAGTGAGCTGCAATCGGTGGGCGAGTACCGACTTGGCCACTGCCTTCACATCGTCCGGTGTCGCGAGGTCGCGTCCCCGGGAGGCCGCCGCGACCTGGGCTGCCCGTGCCAGTGCGATCGCGGCCCGTGGACTCGCTCCCAACTTGACGGTGGACGTCGATCTCGTGGCAGTCACGATGCTCACGACATAGTCGCGAAGCGCACGACCAACCATCACCTGTGTCGCCCATCTGGCGAGATCGGTGACTTCGTCGACATTTGTCACTGGACTGATTCGTCTTGGTTCGAAATCGAGGTCGTGCTGCGCGGCGATGATCTCTTGCGCGATGACCTGCTGTTCGTAGTCTGGTGCCGGGTAGTCGATCACGATCCGCATAAGAAACCGGTCGAGCTGGGCCTCCGGCAGCGGATAGGTTCCGTGGTGCTCGACCGGGTTCTGGGTGGCAACGCAGAAGAAGAGCGGCGGCAACGGTAGCGTTTCCAGCCCGATCGTGACCGACCGTTCCCCCATGGCTTGCAACAATGCAGCTTGCGTCTTGGGGGACGCCCGGTTGATCTCGTCACCAATCAGGATGTTGGTGAAAACCGGACCTGGTCGCCACTCGAATTTGGCCGTCTGAGGGTTGAAGATCTCCACTCCGGTGATATCCGTAGGCAGCACGTCCGGCGTGAATTGAACGCGCCGCAGGTCGCCAGCCACCGACCCCGCGATCGCCTTGGCAAGTGAAGTCTTGGCAACCCCGGGTACTCCCTCGATCAGTAGGTGTCCTTGTGCCAGGAAGCAGATGAGTGCCAGTCGAACGGCTTCCGAGTTCCCAAGGACGAATTTTTCCACATTGGACTGTAGTCGCGCGAAAAGATCTCGAAAGCCAGGCGTCACCATCATCCCATCAATCCCCGAGAACATCGATCACGAGCGAGTCTCGACCTCCCAGCACGCAAGGAGAACCCCGCGCCCTACCCTCCAATCGAGAATCTGTCTCAGCGACAGCAGTCGCTCGACCAACTTCAACTCTGATGCTAGAACCATCGACAGACCGGTCCCGGTGTTACCGATTCGGCAAGATCCCACTCGATCGAGTTAATGACGTCATCGTTCAGGAACTATTTCGTAACTGATCATCTAAGGCGCGCACATGAAACCGAGGTACAGACATCGAAGGATCTTAGTTAAGATCTACCGAGATTCTGATCAGGTGGTCCGTTAGGACGGTGCCCAAACGTGGGTCGGCATGCCGACCCATCGCAAACGCCGCCATCGCTAGACTAATCTCTGCACCAGAGTATTTAGACCCTTGACAGCACTCACGTGCAGGACGAGGACTCGAACGAGTTATGAATAGCGGCCGCGTACGCCACCACTTCGCGTACGCAAGCACCCGTTGGGTGTCGCACATACACAAGATCCCGTTCGCACCGCCGCACTCCAGCAGACGTTCAACGCCATCGAACAGCTCTCAATGACCAAGACGACTCGACCGCATACATCGAGAAGCTCCTCGACGCATCGGTGTCCATAGAGGAGCATTAGTAGGTGCTACCCGCCCGTTCGACCCGCATGCCGAACCGCGGCTACCGGTCGACCCGAGCCCGCACCTGTTCCAGTTCACCGAATGGGCCAACCAAACCAGGCTCGGCATCTTCGCCTACGCGTGTGCTCAGCAGTTCCCAGATATGTAGGCCTCGCCGTCCTCACTCGATGCCTTCGACCAGCAAGCCGAACCGCGCGTCAAAACACCCGCCGCGTTCGAGGTGATGTCGGCGCCGTATCTGCTGAGTCCAGCCGGCGCACAGGCCTTCCTGACACACCTGACCGAACAGCGACGCCATTCGGGAGCGTCGCCGCGGGCGACCCCGGAGGTTCGAGCGTTCGTCGCCGCCCATTTCAATCTGCAAGGGATGTCCGCTTCGCCAGATGGCGGACGTCCGTGCCGAAGTTGACTTTTCCTCACTGTTGTGCTCTACAAGAACTGGCCCGACTTCCGCATCTTGCTGACCGAGCAACAGCTGCGCACCGCACCGAGAGACGACGTGCCCGTGGTGGCGGCAGAGTCCCTCATAGATGGCTTTTTCGTGCCATATTCCGTAGAAGCGCTCGGTTATGAGTTCGCGCACGCCCAAGTGGCAGCAGAATCACCAAACCTGTCCTCTTTGGATCGAGCGATCGCTGCCTTTCAGCCAGGTGGGTTCTTCTGCCTCAGATCCCCCTCTGTCAAGCTCATGTGAGACCACTGAGATCGTTGTTGTTCTACGTAGGGCAGGTACGGATAGTGCGTGATCCGACGTTCAGTAATGCTAAATCTCGAGCCAGGGACCCTCTGGAACGTCACCCTGCTGACAAGCCGGACGGGCAACGCTTCGTCGAGACCTCGTCGCTGACCCACGCTGAGCAGGTGCGCAATCCAGGCGGTCCTCGTCGGCCATCGGTACCACTCGCACCTACTCGACCAGAAGGTCCATATTGGATAGTAAACCGAAGCTCTTCTCGAGTTCTTCATTGATGATCTCTACGTCGTCGGGTTCGGCTTCTGATCCATCAGGTATAGGCGAACTCGAGCGGCTCAGCAACCGGATGACCGCGCTGGGCGCGGTTGCCTGAACCTCGGCTTGGTTGGTGGCGAGGGCCTGAACTACGTGTGTCCTGTGTGGACTCCTGCACGCATCTGCGGCGACGGGCGACCAGTACGACAAGGTCTCAGGCGGGTCCAGGAGTCGTGCGTTCATGGTCGCGGATCGCCCAGGCGTGATCGTCTCTGTAGAGGGAGACAACTCGCTGCGGGATCGTCCGCAGACGTCGAGGTGACATGTCGGCACGTAGAAGCCTTGCAACGCTCACAGCCCGGCTAGGAACCACGTACTGGTCGTGCCCTGCGTAGAACTCCGCCAACTCGTCCTGACTGAGCTCGCGGCCACCCTGACGGATCTCGATGAGTTCCGTGAAGAACTTCTCGCGAGGCGTGCCCGGCGCGAAGAGCACGAGCATCGACGCCTCCGCGCCGGTCGCGCGAACGGCCGAGCTTGCAGTCGTGATGCTACTTCGGGGCGAGTGGCGCACCAGAAACACCGAGCACCATGCCGAGATTCACGCCGGAAATCAGCGTGCGGCCGTACTGAGGCGAGCAGGTGTCGTGTGTGGTCTCAGGACTTCGTTGACCTGATCGGCGCAGGACATGGTTGAAGGGCTCAGGACATTGTGGATGGCCCGTCAGATCCTGGGAGCGTGGATTTTGGCCTTCCAGCGTCGGACGGGATGCTGGGTGCGGCGAGGGTGGATGGACAGCTCGGCACCGTCGCAGGTGACGCGGAAATGGGTGTCTTCGACGTAGATGGTCACGATCTTGCCCGCGTAGGTGCGACCGATCCGCAGTCGCTCGCGGGCCACCATGATCACGCCCTCCCGAGGGACCTTGCGTTGAACGCTGATCGGCCCAGGGGCAGGCGGGGGCTGCTCGGTGGTGGCAAGGCGAGCGCCAGAGATCCTCGGGCGCTGGTCGGCGGGAATCGGTGAGGCCAGTGTCTTGGCGAGCACGCCGTCGTGCACGACGTGGACGACATGTCCATCCAGGCGCAGGGTGACCCGCTGACGGGCCAGCTCGGTCCCGACCTTCAGACGGTGGTTGGCCAAGTCGGCGACGCCGTTGGCGTCAACGGTCCGGTCAGTTTCGACGACCGCGCCGGCGGGCAACGTCGTGGCTCGGGCCACCGACGGCGCGGCCGGGGGCGGCCCGGCGGGCAGCGCGCCGCGCATCGCGAGGTGCCGGAGGTCCTCGGCCTCAAGGTTCGATGGCACGGTCTTCACCAGGTGGCCGTCGATAACGATGTGGACACTGAACTCGTCGGCCCACACATGCGCCCGCTGTCCGGCCCGTTTGGGGCCCAACTTGACCCGCTGGACGCCAGTGAGGACGTTGAGCTGGCCGCTGGGCGCGATCACGGTGTCGAACTCGACCGCGCCCCCCGATGAGGGCAGCACGATCCCGGATGGGGGCGTAACCGTTGATGGCGCAACGGGTGTGGGAATGGCAGGGGTGGCTTCGTGCTCGGTGGGCGGGGCCTGGGTGACCACGAGGGGCTCGGGCCGGGTGCCGGGCCGGAACAGGCTGGCCGGGGTGGCCATGCCGATCGCCTGGTGTGGTCGGCTGAAGTTGTAGGTATGGACCCACGCGGTGATCGCCGCCTGGGCGGAGGGTAAGTCCACGAACGGCTCGGTGACATCGAGCAGCTCCCGGCGCAGGGTGGCATGCCACCTCTCGATCTTCCCGGTGGTGGTCGGCGAGTAGGGCTTGGTCAGCTTGGCGGTGATGCCGTTCTCCCGACAGACGCGCTCGAACAGCACCTCCGCCGGACGGGGCTTGGTGAACCGGCCGGTGAACTGTTTTCCGTTGTCCGTCAACACTTCCGCCGGTACCCCGTAGATTCGCATCGCCTTCAGGAACGCGTCGGCCACCGCCCGCCCGGACGGCACCGCGAGCACCGCGGCCACCACGACGAACCGGGAATGGTCGTCGATCCCGGTCAGCATCTTGCACTCCCGCCCGTCAGCCAAGTAGATCCCGCCGACCAAGTCGAGCTGCCACAGGTGCATCGGTGCTTCCCGTTGCCACCGCTTGTACTTGCGCTTGTGCCGCTGCTCCTGGTGACGGACCAGGCCGTTGCGGACCAGCACCCGGTGCACCGTCGCCCGCGATGGCGGCGACGCCATCCCAGTCTGAGCGAGCTCGAAGGCGATCCGCCGGGCTCCCCACCGCGGATGTGCACGTCGCATCTCACACGCGAGCGCCTCCACCTCGGCCGGCAGCCGGGTCGGGCTGCTCTTCGGCCGGCGGGATGCCTCCCGCAGCGCGTCGATGCCGCCGGCCGCGTGCTTGGCCTTCCATGTGTAGATCGCCTGCCGCGACACCCCGTACCGGACAGCCACCTCGCTCACCGGCGACCCGTCCAACACTTCCAGCACAGCCCGATAACGCTGCTCCACCAACCATTCCCGGTCCCGAGCGTCACCCTCTCCTGCCACGGCCAGCAATGGGCAACTTGATGATCAACTTTGTCAAGGATGTCCCGAGAACAATGGGTCAACAATGTCCTGAGCCCCCACACGACAGCAGGTCGGCGAACGCGGCCTGCAGTTTGGCCTCCAGCTTGTCCCTCACCAGCCCCACCGACCAATACGGACCGGGACGTTGCCTCCTCGATTGTCTTCCCGCCCCGCGGACGCCTCCGAGCGGCACGCCGGCCATGCCCGCGAGCCCACCGAGGCCGGCCCAGAACACGCTTTCCAGGGCACTGGCGCCTTCGCGTCGCCAAGCAGGCTGAACTTTCGATATCCACCGTTGCACCGCGCCTGATCGTCACACCGTGGATGGCCCTAACTGGCTTGCCGTCCTTGATCACCGTGACTCCCGGAGTGCAAGTCGCCTGGATCCTCGCCGCGGCGATCCCGGCGGCGCCCTGCCCAGCACTTTTGATTTGCACGACCGACGCACCTCTGTTGACGTTGATCGGGGCGCCCGCCGTGATCCGGACACCGGTGCCGCCTTCGACCTGACCGGTCGATGGGGGTACGAACGATCATCTGCCCGCTCGTATCCGCGATGCTCTTCTTCGAGGTGTCGGTCATGTCGGTGAAGCCGTCGCCGAACTCGTCGTTGACGAGTGCCACATCGGCAGTCGTCTCATTGGTGGCGAACTGGTGCGTCACGGTGCAAACCCGCATGTTCTGCACTGGCCACTGGGCGTCGATGGAAACTCCGCCCGGGATGTGCACGTCGACCTTGGCGCTGCTGATCCTCACCGTGACAGTCACCGGCCCGACAGTCCTGAGCACCCGGGAAGTGGTGCTGCCCAGGATTTTCTACCGGCCAGCACGAAAGACCCCTCGACGGACTGCAGCGTGATCGCGCTGCCCGAGGCGTTGGATCGCCCGGTGCGACGGTGACGGCCAGCCAGGGCGTCACGATCGCGGATCTCGACCACGACACACCGGACCCGATATCGACATGACCGTCCGGCTCGCGAGGCCGTGGCGCCGCACCGCGTGATCAGGCCTCTACGATCCCACATCGTGCACGGAGACCCCAGAAGCGACGCTCGCACAGCGTTTGGCGACTGGGTTGGTCCTGGACGCTCGTCTTGCGTTGCTGCGGCGCGGTCCATGCACCAGACTGTCCACTGTGGCCCTGTCTCGCCCATCGGTGTGATCCGGCCGTGAGGTTCGCGCGGTAGTAGACCGCAATCAGCAGTACCCGGATCCTGCGGCGATAAGCCCCACCGCCGCGCTACACCAACCGGCTCCGCGCCGCGATGGCACACGACCTCCACCAGTTTGCTGAACC
>CBIMJO010000193.1:0-10375 GCA_966244135.1 uncultured Actinocrispum sp.
AGCGCGTCAATTTCATTTCCGTGCTGGCCGGCCCCCAGCTCCTGGAGCCGGTCGTGCATCTGGTCGGTCATCGCCCGGTAGGTCATCGCAAACAGCAGCGGCACGGGTTCACTCACCGAACTATGGTCAACCTAGTTGCCTATCTCGTCAACTTCGCCCTACGATGTGGTCAACCAAGTTGACCATCTAGGAGCAGCCGTGACCGTGGCAACCCGCGCCGACGCACCCGAGTTCACCGTCGGCGACTACACCTTCCACCCGTTGGCCGTGCCCTCCCGCGGCAGCAAGGAGATCGCGAGCTGGGCCCTGCAGGCCGCGCCGGGCGCCAGCAGCCCCGCACACCACCACTCGCACGAGGTGATCTTCATCATCACCAGCGGCCGGATGATCGCCACGATCGGTGCCGAGACCGTCGAGGCGGGCCCCGGTGACGCCATCATCGTCCCCGCTCAGGAGCTGTTCGAGCTGAAGAACGCGTCAGCCAGTGACCCCGCGTCGCTGACGGTCACGACTACCGTCGGTATGCAGGCCACGATGGACGGGAACACCTTTCCGCCACCCTGGTCGCTCTAGCGTGCATCTCGCCTCCAGCGGTGGTGAACTGATCAGATGGAGCTGCTGGAGGCACAGGCCAGCGCCCTGAGCGGGTGTGACTGGCTGGTCAAGGCGATCGGACCGGGCGACTGGTCCGAGCCGACGCCGTGCACCGACTGGACCGTCTACGACCTGCTCACCCACCTCGTGCGGGAGCTGCTGTGGGTCCCGCCGCTGTTGGCGGGGCTGAGCATGGACGAGATCGGCGACCAGTTCGATGACGACGACGTGCTGGGCCTCGACCCGCTGGGCGCGTGGACCGAGGCGGCCACCAACGCCCGCGAGGCCTGGCTGCGGCCGGGCGCGCTGCAGGCCCGCGTCGAGCTGAGCTACGGCCAGGTCCCGGCGACCGAGTACGGCTGGCAGACCACCCTGGACCTGGCCGTGCACGGCTGGGATCTGGCCCAGGGCATCGGCGAGGCCTCACCCCTGCACGACGACCTGGCCGAGGCCCTGCTGGAGGTGTTCGAACCGGAGGTCTGGCGCTGGCAGGGCACCGGCATCTTCGCCCCGCCGGTCCTGGTCTCCGCCGACGCCGGTGCCCCCGCCCGCCTCCTGGGCATGCTCGGCCGCAAGCCCTAGCTACCAGGCCAGCAGCCGCTCCCCCAGCTCGATCAGCCGGCGCCGCAGTGGCGCGGCCCGGAGAGCGAACGCGGCCTGCTGACGCGCGTACTCGGCCCGCCCGGGTGCGGTCTCGATCCGGACGGGCGTGTACCCGAACGCGCTCAGGTCGTACGGCGACGCCCGCATGTCCAGCGCCCGCACGTCCGACGCCAGCTCAAAGCAGTCCGCGAGCAGCTCGGAAGGCGTGAACGGCGCCAGCTTGTACGCCCACTTGAACAGGTCCATGTTGGCGTGCAGGCAGCCGGGCTGCTCCAGGTCGACCTGGGCCTCGCGGGTGGGCTGGAGGGTGTTCAGCGGGCGCGCGGGCGAGGTGAAGAACCGGAAGGCGTCGAAGTGCCCGCACTTGATCGGCAGCGACTCGACCACCCGGTCGGTGCCCTCCGCGCCGAGCCGCAACGGCTGGTCATGCCGGACGGAACCGGCCCGGTAGACCATCGCCCACTCGTGCAGCCCGAAGCAGCCGAGCCGCGGCGCCCGGGACTCAGTGGCCCGCAGCAACCCCACGACGAACGAAGCGGAGGCCCGCCGGGTCTCGGTCAACGCCGCCCGGTCCAGAGTCACGCCGCCCGGCACCGACACGTACCCCGACCACTCGAGGTACTCGTCGGCGGACGGACCGGCCAGCACCACATCCGGACCGGGATGCCAGCGAGTCAGCCGGGTCGGCCGGTACGAGTAGTAGGTGAACAGGAAGTCCAGCACAGGGTGCTTGACCCCCTGTGCCTTGCGCTGCTGATGCGGCTCGACCCACCGCGCCATCCGAGTGGCATGCGCGTCCCTGCGGGCATGCCACTCCCGCTCGGACAGCACAGCGCCGTTCATAACGGCCATTATTCGGCAGTGCTCATTCCCCAATGTGCGTACTGTCCCTGACAGTGCCCACGTACTCCTCGACGAGGTCCTCCAGCGCGACCACCCCGAGCACGCTCCCGTCCGAGTGAATCGCCTTGGCCAGGTGGCTCTGCACCCGGCGCAACGCGGCGAGCGCCTCGTCCAGCCGGACGTCCGCGGGGATCTGCGGCAGGCCGCGCACCCGGGCCCACGGCAGCAGGGTGTCCGCGTCCGCGCCCGCCATGTCGAGCACGTCCTTGACGTGCACGTACCCGTTCAGCCGCCCGTCGGACAGCCGCACCGGGAACCGGGAGAACCCGGTCGACACCACGGCCGCCTCGATGTCGCCGATCTTCGGCGGGTAGGGCACGGTGGTCAGCGAGTCGATCGGCACCAGCACGTCGGCCACGGTCCGGCCCGCCGAGGACAACGTCTGGGTGAGGCGGCGGTGCTCGGAGTCGTCCAGCAGGCCCTCACGCCGGGAGTCGGCGATCAGGCTGGCCAGCTCCTCCGAGGTGTACGCCGACTCCAGCTCGTCCTTCGGCTCGACGCGCAGCAGCCGAAGGACGCCGTTGGCCAGCACGTTCAGCAGCGAGATCACCGGGCGGGTCAGCCGCACCCAGCCGACCAGCAGCGGGGTCAGCCAGACCGCGGTCCGCTCGGGCGCGGCGATCGCGATGTTCTTGGTGACCATCTCGCCGAGCAGCACGTGCAGCACGGACACGATCAGCAGCGCGAACGCGAACGCGATCCCGTGCACCACCGCGTCCGGCACGCCCAGCGGCTCGAGCACCAGCTCCAGGTAGTGGGCCACGGCCGGCTCACCCAGGGCACCGAGGGCGATCGTGCACAGCGTGATGCCGAACTGGGCGCCGGCCATCATGATCGACGTCCTCTCGGCCGCGCGGATCACCATCCGGGCGCGGTCCACGCCGCGCTCGGCCATCGCCTCCAGCCGGTCGCGCCGCGCGCTGACCAGGGCGAACTCCGCGCCGACGAAGAACGCGTTGAGGCACAGCAACAGGATCGAGACGAGGATCGCCGGGACGCCGCTCATCGGGCCACCGCCGGGGCGTCGTCGGTCTTGGCCACGCGCAGCTCGGCGACGCGGTGACGGTCCATCCGCATGACCGTGATCCGCCAGCCGCCGACGAACACCTCGTCGTTGACCTCGGGGATCCGGCCCAGCCGGGAGAGGACCAGGCCCGCCAGCGTCTCGTACTCGCCCTGCGGCATCCGGAACCCGGTCGCCTCGGCCAGCTCGTCGTCGCGCAGCAGCCCGGAGACCATCCAGCTGTCCTTGCCGAGCGGGCGGACCGGGCTGACCTCGCCGCGGTCGTGCTCGTCGCGCACGTCGCCGACGATCTCCTCGACCAGGTCCTCCAGGGTCACGATGCCCGCCGTGCCGCCGTACTCGTCGACGACCAGCGCCACCTGCAGGCCGGACGAACGCAGCCGGTCCAGCAGCGTGTCGCCGTCGAGGCTCTCCGGCACCGTCAGCACCGGGCTGGCCAGCGACGACATCCGCGTGGTGGACCGTTGCGCGTGCGGGACGCCGAAGACCTGCTTGACGTGCACGATGCCCTGCACGTCGTCCAGGTCGCCGCCGTAGACCGGGAACCGCGAGAACCCGGTGCTGCGGGCGAGCTCGATCAGGTCCGGCACGGTCGCGTCCGCCTTCAACGCCTGGACCTGCACGCGGGGCGTCATCAGCTCCTCAGCGGTGCGGTCGCCGAACCGCAGCGACCGGTCCAGCAACCGGGCGGTGCCCAGGTCGAGCGTGCCGTGCGCGGCGCTCGTCCGCACCAGCGAGCCCAGCTCCTGCGGCGAGCGCGCGGAGGCCAGCTCGTCGGCCGGTTCGACGCCGAGCCGGCGGACCAGCCAGTTGGCCCCGGCGTTGAGGCCGTTGATCAGCCAGCGCAGCGCCCCGGAGAAGCCCGACTGGAACCCGGCGACGTGCCGCGCGGTCGCCAGCGGCCGGGAGATCGCGATGTTCTTGGGCACCAGCTCGCCGAACACCATCGAGATGAAGTTGGCCAGCAGCAGCGCGACCGCCACGGCGAACCCGTGCGCGGCGCCCTCGGGCAGGCCGATCCAGCCCATCAGCGGCGAGAGCCACTCCGCGATCAGCGGCTCGGCCAGGTAACCGGTGGTCAGGGTGGTGATGGTGATGCCGACCTGGGCGCCGGACAGCTGGAACGACAGCGTCCGGTGCGCCTTCTGGACGTTCTGCGCCCGGCGGTCGGGCTGCCGGCGGACGTGGCTGTCCACCTGGCTGCGGTCCAGGGCGGTCAGGGAGAACTCGGCGGCCACGAAGACCGCTGTGCCGAACGTCAGCAGGACGACGGCGGCGACGCCGAGGACATCGACTAATGCTCCGGTCACCGGGCCCCTCCGGTTTCCGGGCGACTATGGCAGCCGGGACTTTCACCCGGCTGGCTACTGCCACCGGGCGACGGTGCGCCGCACACGAACTAGCTCACTCCTCAGAAGATCAAAGGTCCACAATCGACCGCTTCCAGTGTAGGGGAGGACGCCGTTCGGGTGCTGGTCATTCCCTGCGGACGGGGGATACCCCCAGTGCCCGGGCGCGTTGCGCCGACCGGCCGGAGCAATCTCGGCCGGCGGCGGGCGGGGTCCTCCGCTGATCGCTCCAATGGATCACCCCATGACCTGGTCATAACGATTCTGTGTCGGTTTGCAATGGTTGTGACACGCTGAGTGACCAGGCTTGACCCTTCCGTGGGTGCTGTTAGCGTTAATTCCGACTGACTAGTAGGTAGCGACTACAGACAGACACAGAGGCGGAGAGCGATGGCTCGACACCGCGCGCTGGCCGAGGTACAGCGCGGCGTCGCGAAGTGGCCGCTGGCGGTCCTGGGCATGATCGTCCTGCTCGTGCTGGGCTGGCTCGGGGTCGGCTGGCTCAACGCCGCGATCGACCGCAGAGCCGCCGGGTCGCAGGTCTGTCCCGAGGGTGAGTCCGTGCTGCGGGTCGCCGTCGCCCCGAGCGCCGCCGTCGCGGTCCTGGACGCGGCGAAGCGGTGGAACGACCAGAACACCGTCGTCTACGACCACTGCGTGCGCATCGACGTCGCCGGGCAGGTGACCAGCCAGGTGTTCGCCGGCCTGTCGGGTGAGTGGAACGCCGCCGTGATGGGCCCGCGCCCGCAGGCCTGGCTGCCCGAGTCGTCCTACTGGGTCAACCGGTTGTCCGCGGCCAACAACACGCTCGTGGCCTCGGCCCCGGAGTCGGTCGCGACCAGTCCCATCGTGCTCGCCGTGCCCGAGGAGGCGGTCAAGCCGCTGTCCTCGGGCAACTCGTTCACGTGGGGCGACCTGGCCGCGTTGACCACCGCGCCGGACGGCTGGGCGCGCTACGGCAAGCCCGAGTGGGGCAAGTTCACCGTCGGCATGCCCGACCCGAACAACAACGCCGCCAGCGTGCTCGCGTTGCAGTGCGCGATCGCCGGGGCGAGCCCGCTGCGGGCCGGACCGGTCACTGTGGACACTCTCACCCTGCCCGCGGTGCAGCAGAACCTCGCCCAGCTCGCCGCCGCCCGCCCGCCGAACGTGCCGAACTCGACCACGGATGCGTTGGTGACGCTCGGGAACTTCGGCAAGGTGCAGGGTGCGCCCTACAGCGCGGTGCCGGTCACCGAGGTGGACCTGTACATGCGCAACCTCGCCATGGACGGCAAGACCCAGACGCGCAAGCCGTTGTACGAGATGGCCGCCCGCGGCCCCAGCCCGGCCGCCGACTTCCCGTTCGTCGGGTTGTCCGGCCAGGGCGTGGACCCGACGCAGCTGCGGGCCGCGCAGAAGTTCCGCGAGTTCCTCAAGGAACCCCCGCAGCAGAAGTCGTTCAACCGCACCGGGTTGCGGGCCGCGGGCGGCGCGGACTACCCGCACGACGCGCCCGGCATCACCTGGGACAGCGCGACGACCAGCCTCGTGCCCGCGGACGCCAACACCACCCAGCAGATCTCCGCCACGTGGAGCAACACCGCGGACGGCGGCCAGGTGGTGACCGTGCTGGTGGACGTGTCCCGCTCGATGACGACCGACGGCGGCGACGGGAAGTCCAGAATGGACTGGGTCAAACAGGCCCTGCACGGCCTGACCGACCGGATGGCCACCGGCTCGCTCGGCATCTGGGAGTTCTCCCGGAAAGTCGACGGCGACAAGGCCTACAAGCAGCTGGCGCCAACGAGTTCCGCGGTCAACCAGCGCCCGGCCCTGCACGCGGCCGTCGACGCCCTCACCCCGGCGAGCGCGACACACCTCTACACGAGCCTGGAAGCCGTGTACCAGTACGCATCCGGCAACTACGTCGACGGTAAACGGAACCGGATCATCGTGATCACCGACGGCCCGAACGACGGCGGCCTGACCTACCAGCAGATCCGATCGCGGCTGCAGGACCTCGCCAAGGGCAAGGGCAAGCTGCCGGTCAGCTTCATCGCAGTCGGCCCGGACCCGAACCGGCAGGAACTCTCCGACCTCGCCAAGGCCACCGGCGGCACGTCCTCCGTGCTCACCAACGCGAAAGGCGTCGACGCCGCCCTGGGCCAGATCCTCTCGGCGGACGGTTAGCCGACACCGCTGTTAGCCGACACCGCTGTTAGCCGACACCGCTGTTAGACGACACCGCTGTTAGACGACACCGCTGTTAGACGACACCGCTGTCAGACCACACTGCGGTAGCCGGGGAGCTTCGCGACAATTCCGGCACCGCTGGACCGCCGGCGCAGCCGCCGTTTCATCCACGGCACCAGGAACTGGCGGGCCCAGCGCAGCTGGTCGGCGATCCGAGGGTCGTCCGGGATCTCCGCCACGATCTCGGTCACGGCCAGCCGGCGCGGCGGATTGCCGTCCAGCAAACCGATGCACGCCTCCGCGGCGGCGCGATGCCCGTCAGGGCCCGGATGCAGGCGGTCCTCGCTCCAGCCGCCGATGCCCGGCGGCATCATCACCGCGAGGTCCAGGCACAGCCCGTCGTGCGTGGCGGCTATCTTGCGGGTGAAGGCATTCCACAGGTTCAGCCGCTTGACCAGCTGGCGCCGCAACGGAGTCGGCAACGGCGTGCCCTGGCCGGGAGTCGGCAGCGTGGCCGTGACGACGGTCGCGCCGGTCGCCGCGAGGCCGCCGATCAGCTTGTCCAGATCCGCTGTGCACTGCCGGAAATCGATCCGCGGCCGGATGAGGTCGTTCATCCCGGTGACCACACTCACCAGGTCGGGCTGCAGCTCGATCGCGGGCGCCAGCTGGGTTTCCAGAATCTGGCGGGTGGTAAGCCCACGCACGGCGAGATTCGCGTACGCGAGATCGCCACCCCGATCAGCGCGGCGGTCCGCCAGCAACGCGGCGAACCGGTCGGCCCAGCCAACGAACACGCCATCGGGACCCGGATCGCCGACGCCCTCGGTGAAACTGTCCCCCACCGCCACATACCGGTACTGGTTCACTCGTTCAGCCTAGCCAATTCACCGGGTCGAGTGTTTTTGCCTTGATCACACGAAAACCGGCGGTCAGCGTGGACCGCCGGTCTCGTTTCCCCTGTAATGATAGCGAAAAGGATGGTCGCCGGTCCGGCCGGTCGGCACGGGGGCTGACGGCCGTACAGACCGGACCGGCACACGCCAGCCGGACGAGGTGTCGGGAGGGGTGCGGCATCAGCTATTTGGACAACAGGCGTCCAGCCGCGATACTCCGTCCGGTTGACGAGATCTGGTTGTTATCCGGAGTTGTTGGTTCCCCGGTCCCACAACAGGGTGGACACGTCCAGCTCGGGGACCTCGTCCCGGGCCCCCACGGCGAACGTGAACATCTGGGCGGCGTCCGGGCCGTTGGTCCACACCACTCGGTACCGGCGGATCTGACGGTCGTAGTAGATACGGACGAAGGTGCCGGACTTGCTGGTCAGCAGGCTGGCCAGGCGCCGGGCACTGCGAGCGCGCTTGCTCATGACAAGTCCTCTGCCGCGCGACGGCGTGGGATTGGTGGTCCCTTGGGTCGTCGTGTTCTGCACGGTAGCCGCCCTCCTGTGCTATCCCTGTGGTACGAGGACACCAATGACCGGGCATGCAAGGGAAGACCGAACGGGACTCACGGTCGGCTCACGCGTACTCACGGTCGGGTGGGTGGAGGCAGCATGGCGACCCAGGACGAGGCCACGAACCAGGATGTGTTCGTGGGCGAACTGCGCCGCTGGCGGGAGGTGCGCGGGATGTCCCGCACGGCTGTCGCGGTGGCCATGGGCTACAGCCGTTCCTACGTCTCCAAGGTGGAGAGCGGGCACGAGCGGCCCTCCCGCGAGTTCGCCAAGGCCGCTGACGACGCGCTGAACGCAGGTGGGGCGTTGCGGCGTGCGTGGCGTGAGCACGAGGCGCTGCGGCCCGCGATGGCCCGTCCCGCGCCGCCCGCGGAGCGCCTGCCCGAACCGTCCGCCGGCAGCCTGTTCGTCGAGCACGACGACGCCGAACTGCACTACGACGGACGGCACTACCGCGCGGTCATGCGGCGGCGCCTGGTGAACAACGGTTCCGACCCGATCACCCGCTACATGATCCGCATCTCGGTGGACCGGTTCCCCGGCGACCCGGACCTGTCCAACGCGCTCTACCGGGACCGGCCGCTGACCTGGGACGAGCTGGACCTCAAGGCCTGGTACGGGATCGAGCGGACCGAGCCGATGCGCTGGGTGGCCCAGCACGACCGGGACGCGTTCAAGGAGGTCTGGCTGCAGTTCGCCAACGACAGCGGCCACTTCCCGTTGTACCCAGGGCAAAGCGTGTGGATCGAGTACGAGTACACCGTGCGCGACGACAAGTGGGGCAACTGGTTCCAGCGCGCGATCCGCCTGCCCACCAGGCTGGTGTCGATGCGCCTGGACTTTCCCGACCACCTGGATCCGGCGGTCTGGGGTCTGCACACCTCGATGACCGCGGAGTCGATGCCGTTCCGCACGGCCATCGACGAACAGCGCTCGGGCACCCGCCGGATCTTCTCGTGGACCACCGAGGACCCGCCGATGCACGCGCGCTACCGGCTGGAGTGGCACTTCCGCCAGCGGCCTGCCGCGCTGGCCGAGCCGGAGACCGAGAAACCCAGCCAGGTCATGCGTTCCCTGGGCGTGGTGCAGTCCGACGACCCGATCCTGCACCGGCCCGCGCGGCCGTTTTCCCTTCCGGCGGAAGCGGAAGACGCCAAACGGGTGGTCGCGGAACTGCACTCCGCCGCCAAACGGGTGGCGCACGCGCACACGTTCGGTAAGGGAATGGGCTTGGCGGCCAACCAGATCGGCATCGACCGGTCGGCGGCGATCGTGTTCCCGCCCGGGACCGACGACGTGATCATGTTGCTCAACGCCAGGATCATCGAGAACGGCGAGCACCACGACGAGCAGTACGAGGGCTGCCTGAGCTTCTTCGACGTGCGCGGCCTGGTCCCCCGGCCGCTGGTGATCCACGTCGAGCACCAGGACCTCGGCGGCGCGCGCAAGATCACCATCTTCGAGCGCGGGGTCGCCCGGCTGGTCGCGCACGAGATCGACCACCTGCACGGCAAGCTCTACACCGACCGGCTGCCGCCCGGCGCCGAGGCGATCCCGATCGAGCAGTACGGCGGCAGCGGGATCAACTGGCAGTACTGAGCGCGTGCTGCCGCTCCTGGTGCGCCTTGAGCACGGCCAGCGTGCCGACCAGCACCAGGGTGAGGCCGTTGGCGGCCATCACCGGCACGTCCGCGCCGAGCAGCCCGTAGACGAACCAGGCGCCGATCCCGGCCGACATCATCAGCAGCCACACCCAGGACAGGTCGCGCGCGCTGCGCGTGCGGATCGTCCTGACCACCTGCGGAAGGAAGCTGAGGGTGGTCAGCGCACCGGCGAACAGGCCCAGGACGGTCACGGCGAACCCCTCAGTTTGTGCAGTTGCTGTACAAAGGTACGATACGAGGATGGGCGGCGGAATACAAGCGCCGAGGGACTCGCTCGGCCAGGTTCTGCTCGCCCTGCACGAGGCCGGTGGCACGGCGAGCCGGGCCGAGCTGACCGACCGGTTGGGCGTGGGCCGCAGCGTGATGGGCTACCTGCTGGGCGAGCTGGACGACCTCGGCCTGATCACGATCGACCGCAACGGCGCACGGACGGCCGGCGAGGGCGGACGCCCCTCGCACCTTGTGACGGTCGCCGCCGAAGCCCCGACGGTGGTCGCCGCGCACATCGACGCGGACACGTTCTCCGTCGGCACGGTCGGTCTCGGTGGCCGGGTGCTGTCCCGGTCGGAGCATCCGTTGCGGAGCCCCCATGCGACGGAGACCCTGG
>CBIMJO010000194.1:0-10354 GCA_966244135.1 uncultured Actinocrispum sp.
TCCCCGTCCACCGGCGCGTCACCGCGCCCATCCACGACCGCCTCGATGAGCGCCTCCCTGGTGCCGAACCGGTGGTAGATGGTCCCGGGCCGCACCCCGGCCCGCTGCGCGATCGCCTCCATCGGGGCGTCCAGCCCGCGTTCCTGGAACACCTCGATGGCCGCGCTCTTGACCTTCTCCAGGTTGCGCTGGGCGTCCGCACGCAGCTTTCGCTCGGCCACGGTCGTCCTCCGGTCACATAACTTGACGGCACCGTCAAGTTATGTGGTTAACTTGACGCTGTCATCAACTTACCAGGGAGGCTTCGATGGCCAAGACGATCGCGCTGTTCGGCGCGGGTCCAGGGCTGGGTGCGGCGATGGCCCGGCGGTTCGGCCGGGAGGGCTACCGCGTCGCGCTCGTGGCCAGGGGCGACCGCCAGTGGCTGGTCGACGAGCTCGCCGGGGCGGGAGTCGAGGCGGCCTCGTTCCGGGCGGACCTGTCCGAACCCGGCACGATCCCGCCGGTGGTGCGGGCGATCCGGGAGCGGTTCGGCGGCATCGACGCGGTCGGGTACGCCCCGGTGCCGGTCGAAGGCTTCATGGCGGCCGCGGACCTGACCGTGGAACCGCTTCAGCGGCTGGCGAACCTGTACTTCTTCGGCCTGGTGCAGGTGGTCGGCGAGGTGCTGCCGGAGATGGTCGCCCGCGGCGACGGGGCGATCCTGATGGGCGCGGGCAGCACGGCGATCTCGCCGCAGCCGTCGCTCAGCGGGCCGGGCCCGCTGATGGCCGCCGCCCGCAACTACTTGCTGTCCTTGCACGCCGAGGTGGCGGACAAGGGCGTGTACGTCGGAGCGGTGCTCGTCGGCGCGCTGATCGCCAACAGCGCGGCGCATTCGGCCGTTGCGTCCGGTGAACTGCAGCTCCCGCCGGACACCCCCGTGGTCAGCCCGGGCGACATCGCCGAGCTGTACTGGGACATGTACGCCAAGCGGGACACCGCGGAGAACTCCTACCCCTCGATCGGCTGATCGTCGACCGGCGCGGACTCCTCGGGCTGGCTGGTCACCACCTCGGCGGGGTCGACGTGTTCGTCCGCCGGACTGAGCAACGACCGGATGCCGGAGTTCAGCACCGCCAGCAACGGCACGGCCAGCAACGCCCCGATGATCCCCGCGGAGACCACGCCGGTCGCGATCGCGAGCACCACCGCCAACGGGTGCAGCTTCACCGCACGGCCGAGCAGAAGCGGTTGCAGCACATGGCCTTCCAGCTGCTGCACGGCGATCACGACGCCCAGCACGATCAACGCGGGGATCGGCCCGTTGGCCACCAGCGCGATCAGCACGGCCACACCACCGGCCACCACCGCGCCGACAATCGGGACGAAGGCGCCGAGGAACACCAGCGTCGCCAACGGGATCACGAGCGGCACGCCGACGATCCAGATCCCGACACCGATGCCGACAGCGTCCACAGTGGCCACTGCGACGGTCGCCCGGACGTAGCTGACCAGGGCGGCCAGCCCGCGGCGCCCGGCGACGTCGATCCGGTTGCGCGTCCCGTTGGGCACCGCGCCCAGCAGGAACTGCCAGATGTTGCCGCCGTCGTAGAGGAAGAAGATCAGGACGAACAGCACCAGCACGATCTGCGCCAGCGCCTCGCCGATCGTGGTGGCGGTGGAGATCGCGCCGGTGGTGACGCTGCCCTGGCTCTCGGTGATCGCCTTGACCAGCCGGTTGGAGAAGTCCCGCAGCTGATCGTCGCTCATGTGCAACGGGCCGTTGGTGAGCCAGTTGGTGATGGTGTCGATGCTGCGGGACAGCTGGTCGCGCAAGGCGGGCAGGCCGTCGACGAAGTTGCTGACCACGAACGTCAGCAGCCCCACCAGCACGGCCAGCCCGCCGACCAGCACGATCACCACCGACAGGCCGCCGGGCACGTTGATGTTGATCAGCGCCCGCACCGCCGGGGCGAGCAGCGCGGCCAGCAGCAGGGCGATCGCGAGCGGGACGACCACGCCGCTGAGGAAGCCCACCACCCGCCCGATCACCCACAGCGCCGCCGCGATGACCACCAGCCGCCACGCGAACGCGGCCGCGATCCGCAGGGCTCTGGGGATGTGTGACTCAGTACTGGCCATGTGACCTCCCGGGCGTCGGGTTCACATTCTTCCGGTCGTTGAAACCCGGTCCGTACCTGGTACGTACGTGCGCACACCGTCATGGGTGTCACGGTTGCGGACGGTGCCGCCGGAGATCTTGCGGAAGGTCCTGTCGCGAGTGGACACCGAGCTTGTGATAGACCCGTGCCAGGTGGCTCTCGACCGTCCGTACCGAGACCGACAGCCGCCCGGCGATCTCCCGGTCGGTCAGGTCGTCGACGGCGAGCGCGGCGACTTGCATCTCCCGTGAGGTCAGGCCACGCGGTGCGTCGGCGGGCGCTTCCCGGTGCAGCAGTTCACGCAACCGCGCCACGAGGACGATCGCCTCGGCCGTCCGCGGGTGCTCCCGCCGTTTCAGGATCGTGGCGGCGGTTTCGGCTGTGCGCCAGGCGAGCCGTCCCAGGCCGAGCCGGTCCATCTCGAGCGCGCGGTGCAGCAGCTCGGCCCCGTCCCGCCGGGTCAGCGCCAGGGCGGCCGATCCGCTCGCGATCAGCCGCGGGCCTTCGACCCGCCTGAGCACGCGGTCGAGCTCGTCGGCGACCGGGAGCTGGAGGTGCATGGCCTCGATCAGGTAGTCGAGCTCCACGGCGGGGCAGGTGGCCTCGCGGGCGGCTGCGATGGCCGCCTCGAGATGGCCTGCGGCACAGGCGAGGTCACCGCGGGCGGCGGCGATCGCGGCCTGGGCCTTCAGCCGCAGGCCGGGCAGGAGTGCGATCGGGTCGTTGTGGACGGTCGCGAGCACCTGCTCCGCCTCGTCCGGGCCGCCCTCCTCGGCCAGGCCGATCGCCAGCCACGAGGCCGCCTCGCTGTGGAACCACCGCCAGCCACCGGAATGCTGCACGACGGCCTCCCGCAGCCGCGCGATCGACGTGCGGTGTTCGCCGCGAAGCCAGCGAACGTACCCGTCCAGGAGCGGCCACGGCATGGGCTTCAGCTCGCCTGGCTGGTAAAGCCATCGGCCCAGTATCGGGTCGGTCAGCGGGATTTCGCCGGTGCTCCAGGCACTCGCCACCGCGATCACCGAGGCGTGCTTGGGATCGGCCGGCCTGAGGGCCGGTCTGCCGTGCATCGCGTGTCCGAATGCGACAGTCAAGGGCGTCCGCAGAGCCAGCGCTTCCGTTGTCCGGCCGGACAACAACAAGATCGGCGCTCGCAGCTCATCGTCATCGAGGAGTTCGAGCGCCTTGTCCGGATCGCGGTCGACCCAGCAGTGGAAGTCCGCTCCGGCCGAGGCGCTCACCTCGTCGTCGTCGCCTTCACGCCACCACAACAGCCCGCCCTCGCGCATGATCTGCCCGGTCTCGCGGCCCTGCCGGACCAGGTCGGCCAGCACACGTGGGCTGCCACCGGACCTTTGGTGCAGCAGCTCGGCCGTCGGCGCCGCCACCTCGCCGTTCAGCAAGGCACGCAACAGTTCCGTGGTGTCCGGGCGGTGGAAGGGGGCCAGGTCGACGCGACACAGGTACCCGTCCTTCCACAGCGTCCGCACCGCCTCCGGCACGTCCTCGGCCTGGGCGGTGACCACGAGTTTGACTTTTCCGCCGAGCGCCAGGGTGAGCACGGCCCCGGCCGACGAATCGTCCAGCAGATGTGCGTCATCGATGACCAGCACCGGGACCTTCCGGCCGGAACGGCGGACAAGCCTGGTCGTCACGTGCGCGGGGATCAGCGCGGGATGGATCTGGTCGCCGTCGTGCAGCAGCCCGCCGAACACCCCGAACGGGACCTGCCGCATGGTCTGCGCCGCACTCGCCCAGAACACCGGCAGATCCCGGCAAATGCTCGCGGCCAGGGCGGTCTTGCCCAGCCCGGCCGCGCCGGTGATCACCACTCCCGGACCGGCGGTCAGCGCCGTGAGCGCCTGCTGCCGTTCGCGTGCCCGGCCCACGAAGGCCGTCTCCTGTCTCATGGGCCACGGATATCGAGCGGCTACACACAGTGCCCACACGGAGGGACGTTGTGGCTGGGTGTCCGGCGGATGACCGTGATCCTGGTCGACTAGACTCGGCCGCAGTGTCCACCCGAGAACTCCGCGCCGACTGTGCCAACTGTTTCGCGCTCTGCTGTGTCGCCCTGGCGTTCGCCCGGTCGTCGGATTTCGCCGTCGACAAACAGATCGGCGAGCCCTGCCGCAACCTGCGCGACGACTTCCGCTGCGGCATCCACACGAAGCTGCGCACCTCCGGCTTCACCGGATGCACGGTGTACGACTGTTTCGGTGCCGGGCAGAAGGTCTCGCAGGTCACGTTCGGCGGGGTGAGCTGGCGCGAGGATGACGCTGACGCGCGCCAGATGTTCGACGTGTTCCCGGTGATGCGGCAGCTGCACGAACTGCTCTGGTACCTCACCGAAGCCTCGGCCCTGCCCGCCGCCCGCCCGCTGCACAAGGACATCCGGCGGTCGCTCGCGTCCGTCGAGGACCTCACCCACGCCGATGCCGGTGTGCTGCGAAAACTCGACGTGGCCGAGGTGCGGCAGGGCGTGAACACGTTGCTGCTGCGGACAAGTGAGCTCGTGCGCGCCGAGGTCAAGCCGAAGAAGAAGGACCGCCGGGGAGCGGACCTGATCGGCGCGAACCTCCGGAAGGCCGACCTCAGCGGCGCCACCCTGCGCGGCGCGTACCTGATCGGCGCCGACCTGCGTGAGGCGAACCTGCGCAAGGCCGACCTGATCGGCGCGGACCTGCGGGACGCGGCGCTCGATGGCGCCGACCTGACCGGCAGCTTGTTCCTGACCCAGACCCAGGTCAACGCGGCCAAGGGCTCCCCGGCGACCCGGTTGCCCGAGGTGTTGGACCGGCCCGCGCACTGGCGTTAGGGAACTCCGGCCAGCCGCAGCAGGGCCGCGGTCGCGGCCGCGGCGATCACGACGACCACGAACGGCGCCTTGCGCCAGGCGAGAACGCCGCCGGCGACGACCCCGGCCGGGCGGGCGATCCCGGCGAACTCATGCCCCTCGATCAGGGCCGATGTGGCGATCAGCGCGGCGAACAGCACCACGACCGCGACGCTCATCAGGCGTTCGGCCTTGGGCGAGATCTCCACGCGGGAACGCAGCGACGGGCCGGCGAAGCGCATGGCGAACGTGCCCGCGCCGAGGATGAACGACAGCACGACGAGCATCATGAGCGGGCCACCGCCGCTTTGTTCGCTTTGTCCCCGCCGAGGCTGGCGAGCACGCCGGCGAGGGCCAGCAACACGGGCACCCCCGCGGTCAGGAAGGGCGCCGTGACCAGGGCGATCACCGCTCCGGTGAAGGCTGCGCGCTTGATGGGGCCGTCGTTGAGCGCGGGCAGGATCAGGGCGAGCATCACCGCGGGGAAGGCGGCGTCCAGGCCGAAGGCGTTGGTGTCGGTGATGATCGAGCCGCCGAACGCGCCGATCAGCACGCCGATGTTCCAGCAGGCGAACAAGGCCACGCCGCAGGCCCAGTAGGCCGCTTTCCGGCGGTGCGGATCCTTCTGGGTGATCACGAAGGCCACGTTCTCGTCCAGCAGGAAGTGGCTGCCGAGGAGCCGGCGGAACGTGCTCTGACCGGCCAGCACGTCGCCGACCGCGAAGCCCATCGGGATCAGCCGGGTGTTCACGATCAGGCCGGTGACCACCGCCGCCACCGGGTTGCCGCCCGAGGCCATGATCGCCACGAACATGAACTGCGCTGCTCCCGCGAACACCACCAGCGACAACAGCATCGGCAACCACATGGGTAAGCCCGCGCCCACCGTGATCGCCCCGAAGGACAGACCGACAACACCATCGGCGAGACACACCAGGGCGATGTCCCTCGCCAGCTCGGTACCCAGCGTTCGCCAGATCGAACGGACCATACGCTATGCTGAACACCTGGCGGAGCGTTTGTCAAGCCGAACGCATGGACCGATGGAGCGAACGATGGCCGAGAGCCCGGAGTCGGTGATCCAGGTGATCGCGGCGTCCCTCCAGCGCGAGCGCCGCCGCGCCGGCCTGTCCCTCGCCGAGACCGCGCGCCGGGCCGGCATCGCCAAGTCGACCCTGTCGCAGCTGGAGTCCGGCACCGGCAACCCGAGCGTCGAGACCCTGTGGGCGCTGTGCGTCACCTTGGACGTCCCTTTTGCTCAGTTGATCGAGCCGCCGCAGCCGAAGGTTCAGGTCATCCGCGCCGACGAAGGCATGGTCGTCTACTCCGAACACTCCGACTACATCGCGAAGGTGTTGTCCGCGTGTCCCCCGAACGCGCGCCGGGACCTGTACCTGATCACCGCGCAGCCGGGCACCCCGCGCGAGTCGGAACCGCACCGTCCTGGGGTTTTCGAGCACGTCGTGCTGTCTCGGGGGCGTGCTTTGGTTGGGATCATTGAGGATCCGATCGAGCTCGGACCGGGTGACTATGTGGGCTATCCGGGTGACGTCAAGCATGTCTTCCGCGCCCTCGAGCCGGACACCATCGCGGTGATGATCTCCGAACACATCTAGTACCAACACTCTTTCGTGTCACCGACTGCGCTCGAACGGACGCTGTGGGTGGGCGGGACGCGGGCGTAGCGTCGGGTGTCGTTCGCTCACGCCTTCGGGGAGGTACGTTCGTGCGACGATCAGTTCTCCGTGCCCTCACCATGTCCGCGATCCTGCTTGGCGCGCTTGCGGTTCCGGCGGCTGCGGCTCCTGCGCTCAACCGCGGCACCGATCTGGCTGTGCTCAACGCGGCGCAGAACTCGTTGTCCGCCAAGCTCGGCACGTCGTTCGGCGGGTCCTGGTTGGACTCATCGACCGGCGCGCTCACCGTCGGGATCACCAACCCGTCGTTCGCGCCCGCGGTCAGAGCTGCTGGCGCTGTGCCGAAACTGGTGGCGCACAGCGAAGCCGAGCTCGACGCCACCATGGCCGGGTGCGGCGCGACAGCGCGGACTCCACGGCCCGGATTTCCCGTTACGGCCAAGGCGATGACGTCTTCGTGGAAGGCGCCGACGTGGTCCCGGTCAACGGCCGGGTGTGCCGTTCCGGCCAGACCACCGGCTGGCACTGCGGTGTGGTGACCGCGAGCAAGCAAACGGTCAACTACGAGGGGGTCGGGCTCGTCCGCGGTCTCACCCGCACGACAGCCTGTGCGGAAGGCGGCGACTCCGGCGGTCCCTTCGTCTCCGCACCACCGGTCGACCGTCATGTCCAGGCTCAGGGCGTTCTGTCCGGCGGTTCTGGCGACTGCCACGGTGGCGGGGTGACTTTCTTCCAGCCTGTCAAGGAGATCCTCAACGACTACGACCTCAGGCTGTACACCGACTAGGGGTGGTGATCGTGCGACGGCCGATGGTGTTCGGGTGTGCTTTGGTGCTGATGGCCGGGTTGGCGACCCGGGCGGCCGCGATGGTCACCGAGGACAGTGGCCTGGCCGCGCTGGACAAGGCGCGGAACTCGTTGTCCTCGTGGTATGTGGATGTCATGCGCGGCACCGTGGTTGTCGAAGTGGTCCGGGGTGAGCCCGAGGGGGTGAACTGGGCGCGGCGGTTCGGCCTGGTCGACGTGCGTACCGTCGGCCAGCCGCCGCGTCCGGTCTGGAACCTCGCGGCGGGCGATGGATCGTCATCGGCGACAACATCTGCTCGGCCGGGTTCAACGCCCACAAGGGCGGCCAGCGGTACGTGATCTCCGCCGGGCACTGCACGAAACCCCGTGGCGCCGTCAACGGTGTCGGCGGCGTCTTCGGCCTGGTGACGAAAACCTCGTTCCCGGGCAACGACTACGGCCTGATCTGGGTCACCCAGATCTTCGCGGAGTCCTCACCACGGATCACCCACCACCGCGGCGGCGACGTGTTCGTCGCGGGCACGCGCACCGTCCCGATCGGCGGCCGGGTCTGCCGTTCCGGCCAGAAATCAGGCCGGCACTGCGGCGTCGTCACAGCCACCAACGTCACCGACCCCTACGACAACGGCAAGAAGACCGTCCACGGCCTCACCCGCACCACTGCCTGCGCCGAAGGCGGTGACTCCGGCGGCCCCTTCGTCTCCGACGCCCACGGCTCCGAACACGTCCAAGCCCAGGGCATCACCTCCAGCGCGGCCTTCGACTGCGGTGACCCCAGGGCGTTCTCCGACTTCCAGCCGATCAAACCCGTCCTGTCCCGCGAACACCTGACCCTCTACACGGATTAGCACCCGATCTTGGAGCCCCCGGTCCGCGACAGCCGGGGGCTCCGAGCTAGAGATCGTCCAAAGCGGTGGGGGAGTAGCCGATCAGGTCCTTGGCGAGGGTGGAGTCGTAGACGCGGTCTATCCGGGCTGGGAGAGGCCAGTTGTGGGCGGTGAAGGTGTCGAGGACGTTCGGTGCCTTGCGGACGATGACCGCGGGGGCATCGTTCCACAGTTCGACCGCGTCGGTGGGGGAGAAGGGGTAGTTGCCCGCGATGTTCAGGACTCCGGTGGCGTCGGACTCCAGCGCCAGGCGGTGGGCTTGGGCGACGTCGTCGAGGGAGACACCGCGGTAGAGGCTGTGCGCGGCTTGGACTTGTGGGGGTTCGGGGAAGCAGCGGGCGATGCGCAGGACCACTGTGGACAGTCCGGAGTCCAGGACCAGGTTCTCGGCGGCCAGTTTGGTCTCGTCGTAGATGTCGCGCGGCTGGGGCCTGAGGTGTTGGGTCACCCAGACCGCGCGATCTTGTGGGACGAGGGCGTGGCCGTAGACGGAAGTGCTGCTGGTGTAGACGAACCGTGTCATACCAGCGCAAGCAGCGAGCAGGGCTTCGGTGGCGTCGACGTTGACCGACCAGAACTCGTCGGCCGAGACCTCGCCGACATGCGGTGCGTGCAGCGCGGCGGTGTGGACAACGGCGGTGACCCCGTCAAGAGCAGCGGTGCGGACCGGAGCCGAGCGGAGGTCGCCCACATGGGTCGTCCAGTCACCCGGGCGCGTGTCCAGGCCGTGGACATCCCAGCCCGCTGTGGTCAGCTCCCGCGAGATCGCCGAGCCGACCAGCCCGGACGATCCGGTCACCAGCGCTACCGTCATGCACAGCACGATATCCGCTGACGATCTGACCCAGCAGCACGACCAGCGTCAGAATCAGTGGCGCACGCCATGTTCCGGTCTGCCAATGCAGCCATCCGCATGCGAGCACGCAAACTCCGGCCAGCAGGTACCCGTATCCCTGCACCAGCGCGGAAAGCCCGGTGTCGGTGCTGCGCATTCCGATGGTGGTCAACGCGAAAGCCAGCGACCCCATGCCCAGCCCGGTCAGCCCGGCCCACAGCCACGGCAGGAAACCCGGCGCGACTAGCAGTCCAGTCACGCCAACGATGTTCGGCGTTGCCAAGATCACCACAAGCAGTGTCTGGTTGCGCCAGCGCAAGGTCCACCCGGGCACGAGCCACATCATCGGCAACCCCAGGGCGATCGACAAGGCCAGGCAAGCCCCAGCGGAGGAAGCCGGCACCCCGGCGCTTCGCAGAATCGCTGGAAACCGGCCCATCACCAGGAAGGTCACCGCCGAAAGAAGTCCGAAGTGGACCATCAACGCCCACGATCCCGATGACCGCGACACCGCGGGAGGCACAACGGAGGCACGGGTCCGAGACCACACCTGCTGGGTGAGCAAAGCCACGAACGCTCACACCGCCAGCCCTGCCTGCCAGGAAGTCGAACTGACCACCGCCGGAGTCACCAACGCGCCGCCGTGCTTCCCAGGCCCAAAGCAACGGTGTATACCGGGAAAACCCTTTGGCCAACAGGGGAAGCAAGGTCCCTAGCAACGCTATGGCCAGACACGCCAACGCGGTCCCGGCCACCAGCAGCACCTGCCCGCCCAATACTCGCACAACAAGAGAAAACCCCAACGTCACCAACGAAAGCGTCACGGTCCGGTGCGTGCCGAGCCGGGAATGCACCCACGGGGTCGCCCACCCGCCAAGCCCGATCGCCCACAACGGCAACGCGACCAGCACAGCGGCGGTGAGGTTGCGGGCCACGGAGACGTCCACCAGAGCCGATCCGAGGCTGGTCACGGCCGGCCTCAGGTTCAGGGCCAACGAGAAGACCACGGCGGTGGAAATGCTGCGAGAACCGGCCATCGCTTCCTCCTCGGGGTTCGAGGAGTGATGCTCCCGGCCGGTATACCGCAAGACATCGGTCACTTGACCGACATCTCGAGTTCACTTCGTGACGGTCAGCTCCATGGTCATGCCCTGCGAGCGGTGATTGCCCACCGGCTCGGTCGATCCGAAACTGCGTACTGAAAGCGA
>CBIMJO010000195.1:0-10347 GCA_966244135.1 uncultured Actinocrispum sp.
ATATCGGCCGGATCGCCAACCCGATCGAGTACCTGCAGATGCGCCGCCGGGTCGGCGGCGCGCCCTGGTCGGCGAACCTGGTGGAGTTCGCGTCGCAGGCGGAGATCCCCGATCGCTTCGCGCACACGCGGCCGATGGTCGTGCTGTCGGACACGTTCTCCGACGCCGTGCACCTGCGCAACGACCTGTTCTCCTATCAGCGGGAGGTCCGCGAGGAGGGCGAGAACTCCAACGCCGTGCTGGTGTTCGAGAAGTTCTTCGGGTGCGAGACGCAGGAAGCCGCCGAGCTGGTGAACGACCTGCTGACCTCGCGCGTGCAGCAGTTCGAGAACACGGCGCTGACCGAGGTGCCCGCGGTTCTGCTGGAGTACAAGGCTTTGCCGGACGAGCAAGTCCGCGTCGCCGCGTACGCCAAGGGGTTGCAGGACTGGCAGGCGGGAGGGCACGAGTGGCACGCCCGGTCCAGCCGGTACATGAACGAGGGCGCGGTCTCCGGAACCTCCGATGTGCTCGGTGGCCCGAGCGGACTGGGTACCGCGAGCCTGACTCCGGGGCGGCTGGGTCTGCGAACGCGAGCACGCGCGTACTCGCACACGCCTTTCACCCCAGTAGGTCATCTTCCGTTGCCGGACTTCTACATGCCGTATCCGGTCCACACGAGTCCGCACCTCGAAGAGGCCAGGGAGTACCTGATCGGGTGGAGCCGGGAGATCGGGTTGTGCGACGGGGAGATCTGGGACGAGCGGCGTCTGCGTCTCACCGATCTGGCGCACTGTGCGGCGATGATCCACGCGGACGCCGACCTCGAGCAACTCAAGCTGTCGTCGGCATGGCTCGCCTGGGGGACATACGCCGACGACTTCTACCCCATCGTGTACGGCAAGAACATCGCCGCGGCCAAACTTGCCAACGACCGGCTGCAGCTGTTCATGCCACTGGACCTCGGGCCGGCGCCCGAACCAGTGGGCCCGATCGAGCGCGGCCTGGCCGACCTGTGGCCACGCACAGCCGCGCCGCTGAGCGAACCGGCACGCAAGGACTTCCGCCGGACGATCACCGAGATGTTCGACAGCTGGCTGTGGGAACTCGGCACCATCGCGGCCAACCGGATCCCGGACCCGATCGACTACGTGGAGATGCGCCGCAAGACCTTCGGCTCGGACCTCACCGCGGGCCTGGCCCGGTTGTCCAACTGGGACGTCGTGCCGCCGGAGATCTACCAGAACCGGGTGCTGCGGGAGCTGGAAACGGCGGCGCACGACTACGCCGCCTTCACCAACGATGTGTTCTCGTACCAGAAGGAGGTCGAGTTCGAGGGCGAGCCGAACAACATCGTCCTGGTCACCGAGAAGTTCCTGAACGTCGACCGCTGGCAGGCCCGCGACATCGTGAACGACCTGATGACCGCCCGCATGCAGCAGTACGAGCACATCCTCGCCAACGACCTGCAGCTGATGTTCGACGAGTTCGACTTGGACGACGACGCCCGCGAAGCCCTCACCCGCTACGCCACGAACTTCCAGGACTGGATGTCCGGGGTGCTGGAATGGCACCGCCGATGCGCCAGGTACACCGAAGCCGAGCTCCGGCGAAACCGGTACCCGGCCGCCGCCATGCTGCCCACCGGTCTGGGCACGTCCGCCGCGTGGCTGCCGGCGGCTATCGGTTCGTGATCTCCTGCAGCGCCCAGCCGTTGCCGTCCGGGTCGGTGAACCGGACGAAGGTGCCCCACGGCTGAACGTCGACGTCGGTGAGGTCCACGCCGCGCCCGGACAGTTCCGCGTGCGCGGCGCGGGCATCCTTGACGACCACCTGCAGGCCCTTGACCAGCGGGGTGTCCGGGTCCATCAGGCCGGTGCCGATCGAGATGGAGCAGGCCGAACCCGGCGGGGTCAGCTGCACGAACCGCAGGGTGTCCGTTACCTTGTGGTCGTAGTCGAGGTTGAAGCCGATCTTGTTCACGTAGAAGTCGATCGCCCGGTCGACGTCGGACACCGGCAGGAACACCAGCTCGAGCTTCATCTCCATGGCTGCGGCCTTCCCTTCGTTTTCGCTGATGGGACCCACTCTAGGAGTAATTGCGGCCACTTTTGGTCCGGAATCAGAAACCTTCCGGAAGATGCGGGACGTAGTGCTCGCCGAGCCGCCCCAGCTCCTCGTCGGACAGCTCCAGCCCGGCCGCGGCGACCGCGTCGGACACGTGGTCCGGCTTGGTGACGCCGACGATCGGCGCGGTGATGGCCGGCTGGTGCAGCACCCAGGCCAGCGCGATCTGCGCCCGCGGCACTCCGCGTTCGTCGGCGATGGCGGCCACGGTCTCGACGATCTGGCGGTCGGACTCCTCGGTTTGCTTGTAAAGCCGGGCGCCGTACGTGTCGTTCTCGCTGCGCAGCGTCGTGGTGTCCCAGTCGCGGGTCAGCTTGCCGCGCGCCAGCGGGCTCCACGGGATCACGCCGACACCCTGGTCCAGGCAGTACGGCAGCATCTCCCGTTCCTCCTCGCGCATGAGGAGGTTGTACTGGTCCTGCATGGACACGAACCGGGTCCAGCCGTTGAGGTCGGCGGCGTGCTGCATCTGCGCGAACTGCCAGGTCCACATCGAGGACGCGCCGATGTAGCGGACCTTTCCGGCGCGCACCAGGTCGTGCAGCGCCTCCATGGTCTCCTCGACCGGGACTCCTCCGTCGAACCGGTGGATCTGGTACAGGTCGACGTAGTCCGTGCCCAGCCGCTGCAGACTGGCGTCGATCTGGCTGAAGATCGCGGCGCGCGACAGCCCCGCGCCCTTGGGACCGGGGCCCATCCGGCCGTTCACCTTGGTCGCGATGATCACCTCTTCGCGTTTGGTGAACTCCCGCAGCAGCTGGCCGGTGATCTCCTCGCTCGTGCCCTGCGAGTACACGTTGGCCGTGTCGTACGTCGTGATCCCGGCCTCGACCGCCTGCTTGACCAGCGGCCGCGACTCGTCGATGCCCAGCGCCCACGCGCGTCCCGCGGCAGCGTCACCGAAGCTCATGCATCCCAAGACAATCCGTGAAATCTGCAGTCCCGACTGTCCCAACCGGATCTCGTCCATACCCCGACACTAGCCGGATGGCAGGATCAACGCGTGACAGTGCCCGCCGTCCTGCGCACCCTGGCCCGGCTCAACGGCGCCGAGCAGCAGAACCGGGTCCAGCTCGACCTGAGCAAGACCGCCGGGCTGGCCTGGCTCGGCGACCAGCCCGCCGGCTGGTCCACGCTGACGCAGGAACAGACCGCGCCGCAGTGGACGCCCGTGCCGTGGGCGCCGCAGGCGAGTCAGCGGGCCGCGGTGCGGCGATTGGCCGGTTTTGACGCGTTGCACCAGGAAGACCGTTTGCTCCGGCTGGGCTGGGCCTTCCTGTGCGGGCCCGCGACGGTCGAGGGGCAGCGGCGGCGGTTGTGCATTCCGCTGGTCTCGCGCCCGGTCCGGCTGCACGCCGCGGGTTCGCACCGGTACGCCTTCCACATCGCCGGTGACCTGGCGATGTTCCCGTTGCTGACGGACTGGTCGGCGGCCGCGGACCTCGAGAACGGGCTGCGCACGACGGATCGGGAGGACTGGGTCAGAGCCGCCCTGACCGCCACCGGGTTCGGCGATGTTCCGATTGCCGGGCCGGACAACGATCCGCAGCAGCTGATTCGTGGCGATGCCTTGACTGTGGTGCTCGGAACGGGACTACATGCGGGGGAACCCGTTGTCAGCACTGAACGTGGGGCGGTGTTGCTGGCGTGGTCGCAGGTGAAAGGCGTTGAGGACACGGCACTTGCTTCGCTGTACTCGCCTGAGGACGCCGCGGTTCCCGAGGAGCCTGTGGTCGCGGCGCTGCCGTTGAGCCCGAACCAACAGGGCGCCGTACGGTCCGCGCGGGTCGCGCCGATCACCGTGGTAGGCGGGCCGCCCGGGAGTGGGAAGACGCATACGTTGGCGGCCATAGCTTTGGACGCTGTCGCTGCGGGCTGGTCGGTGTTGCTGGCGAGCCGGACGCGCAACGCGGCTGACGTCCTGGGCGAGGCCCTGCAGCGGGCCGGTGGGCCGACGCCGGTGTTGTTCGGTGATTCCGAGTTGCGCCAAGGGATGGCTCGTGAGCTTGGCGATGGATTGACCGCGACACCGGCGAAGGGCGAGCTGGACGCCAGGGATCGAGCACTGCGGGCCGCGATCGCTGGGGTTGCCAGGGTCGAGGGTGCGGTCGGTGCCGCCCTGCAGGACGAGGAATGGGCCATGTCGGCGCTGCGCCAGGAGGCGCTCATTCCCGCGCACAGGGCGGTGGCGCCGAAGGCTTTCGGTGCCACCGTTGATCTGAACCGGTTGTGGGACTTGGTGAACGGACGCGGCCTGTTCGCCCGGTGGCGGGCACGGCGGATGGCCGGAGCTGACCGATCCGCGTCACCGGAGGATCTGGTCGCCGCCGTTCAGGCGGCCAGGGAGAGTGCGGCCCAGGTTCGGGTGGCGACCGCCGGTGGCACGAAATTGGCTTCGCTGCGGGATTTGCTTGCTATCGCTGATGCGGAGCAGCAGGCCGCGGTCGCCTCGTATGTCAGCGCGCTCGCGGTGAGCCGCCGGGGTTCCGGTCCTCGGCGGGCGGTGGCCGCCATGGCCATGGCGCTGCGGTCCGGGCGGGCGGCCCGGCGGCGGGCACTGTCCGATATCGACAGCCGGGACCTGTTGGCGGCTTTGCCGTTGTGGGTCGGCACGTTGTCCGATGTGGAGGACATTCTTCCTGCTGTGCCGGGAATGTTCGACCTCGTGATCATCGACGAGGCCAGCCACGTCGACCAGCCGCTCGCCGCTCCTGCTCTGGTGCGTGGGAAACGGGCCGTGATCGGCGGGGATCCCCGGCAGTTGCGGCATGTGTCGTTCGTCAGCGACCAGGCGGTCCGGGAGGCTTTGGCCGCTGAGGGCACGGAAGAGTTGGGAGACCGGCTCGATGTGCCCAAGGTGAGCCTGTTCGACGCGGCGACCGCGGCGGCTGGGGTGCATTGGTTGACCGAGCACCACCGGTGTGCGCCGCACCTGATCGGGTTCGCCGCGGAGCGGTTCTACGAGGGCCGGATCGAGCTGCTGACAACGCATCCCTCGATCGCGGACATCGACTGCATTGACACCGAGGAGGTCTCCGGGACACGCGACAGCAAAGGCGTCAACCAGGTGGAGATCGACGCCGTGCTCGCTCATCTGCGCCGCCGGATCGCCGCCGGGGTGAAGTCGATCGGGGTGATCACGCCGTTCCGGGCCCAGGCGGACGCGCTGGAGCAGGCGTTGCTGTCCTCCCTGAGCCTCAACGAGATCACGAGCGGCGGGGTGCGGGTCGGGACCGTTCACGGCGTGCAGGGCTCGGAGTTCGACGAGGTCGTGATCAGCCTGGCGCTCAGCGACGAGGACAAGGCGTCCGCGTGGCGGTTCGTCAACGACCAGAACCTGTTGGCAGTGTTGACAACCCGCGCACGCCGGCTCGTGCACGTGATCACGTCCGCGCGTACCCCGATCGGCTTGATGGCCGACTACCTCAAGCACGCCGACGTTCCACCCACCGAGACCGCGGGGCTCGACCCGGCGGACGAGTGGACCGCGAAGCTCGCCGCGGAGCTGACCAACCTCGGAATCCGGGTACGCACGGGCTATCCGGTCGGGCACTGGCGGCTGGACATCGTGATCCGGGGCGTGGCCTTGGAAACCCGGCCACACCCGGACGGCCCGGCCGCGCATCTGGCCCGGTGGCGGGCATTGCGCGGCGCGGGCTGGGGCGTTGTCGACGCGTTCGCCAGCCGGTTCGACCACGACCCGTTGCGGGCCGCGGTCGAACTGGCCGGCGAGATCCCTAGTGCTGTGGCCGGATAGGTTTGCCGTCGAGAACCGGTGAACCTATCCGGTCACAGCACTAGCTGAACGGGTCCAGCGTCATGAACGCCTGCACCGGGTTGCCATCGTGGACAAGGGACTCACAGTTGTTCACGTCGTCGAACGCGAACCCGTAAGCCTTTCCGTCCACCATCTGCTCGTGGATCTTGCGTGCGTAGTGGTTCGTGACCGCGTCGGTGTAGAAGCCGGAGCAGCCGCTGCCGGGCTGGTTGGCGTTGGTCAGCAGGGTCGACCGGTTGAACCCCGCGCACAACGTCCGCGAGATCGGCCCGCGTACCAGGTCGTTCGGCGCGTCCAGCAGCTTGTAGCAGCCGAAGATGCTGTCCGAGTCGGGTTTCTGGAACGACGTCACGACCTGGCCGGACGTGTTGGTGAAGTTCATGACGTTGCCCGAGACCCGGCCGAAGTACTTGGTGTTCGGCTGGTTCGAGAACGGCGTCACCGTCAGCGTGGACGTCGTGTACCTGGACCACACCCGGTTGATGTAGTCGTTCAGCACGCTCGCGGGCAGGAATCCGCCTTCGATGCCGTGCCCGGGGGCGAGAGCACGGACGATGGTGCCGTCCGGACGGGTCCGGATCAGGTTCGCCCACCCGCCCGGCTGGGCGTGCAGGGAGTTGAAGAAACCGTTGTAGCCACCGGGCTTCAGGTGCCCGGTGTTGATCGTGGCACCGCTCGACGGCTGGACGCCGACCGCGTAGGGCGCGGAGAAGAAGTCCACCTGGGTGCTGTTGATCCAGATGCCCGCGTCGTTGAGCGTGTACTCCGACCAGTTGAACAGGATGTTCACGTTGGGATCGCTGGGGTTCTGCACGGCGGGCTGCACCAGGCCGCCGGTGGTCACCTTGAAGACGATCTTCTGGCCGTAGGAGAAGTAGATCCGGCCGGAGAACTTGGGGATCTGGATGGTGATCGACTGACCGTTGGCCGGGCCGGGGATGGAGGCGTCCGGCGCCGGCGAGGGCGGGTTCCCGCCCGGCGGCCACGCGTGGAAACCGCCGTTGCGGTCGGCCCAGCCTTGCCGGCCGGAACTGAGCTCGGTACCGAGGTCGTAGATGAACACCGGGTCGCTGCGGCCCGAGTTGTTGGTGATGCGCAAGGGAATGGTCGCAGGCACCGCTTCGGCGCTCGACGCGACGGCGACGACACCAGCGGCGCCGCTCACCAGCGCGGCGGCGAGCGCCAGCACCTTTCGCTTCCAGGACACGTGTTTCTCCTTCACAGGTAGGTAGCCATGTGAAGGCCCGACGCCGGGCAGGGCGGGTCCTTCGTCGGTCACCAGGCGGCCGCGCCGGCCACCAGGTACCCCAACCACCCCGCGCCTGGGTGAGATGAGAGCGCTCTCACTATCGCCGCACGATTCAGAACTGTCAATGTCTCGCCACTCAGGCAGGTCCGCCGCGGACCGGGCGGTTGGCCGCGGCCCGGCGTTCGTTGTCCCGGAAGCGGGGTTCGTAGTGGGTGAAGAAGATCTTGCCGACCAGGTCGCGGCGGCTGCGCACGCCGGTCTTGTCGAAGATGCTCTTGAGGTGCTGCTGGACGGTGTTCGCGGACATGAACAGGTCCTGGGCGATCTGGGCGGTGGAGGCGCCCTGCAGGACCAGGCTGATGATGTCCCGTTCGCGCTCGGTGAGCTTGTAGACCGACATCAGCAGCGGGTAGATCCGCGCCGGGTGGGCCGCTTCGATGATCACCGCGACGCTGGCGGGTTCGAGGATCGAGCCGTGCAGGGTGATCCACGTGCCGGAGCGGGACAGCACCCGCGAGATGGCCGGGCGGCCGCCGTTGCGCGCGCGGCCGGCGACCGCGAGCACGGCCGACGGCAGGCGGTTTTTCGACCAGTCACCGTCGGGCAGCTCGGCCAGCCACCGGTCCACGCCCGGCGTGCTCGACTGGATCTCCTTGGTGTCGGAGAGGATCACCAGGCCGGGTGCGTCTGGGTATTCGGGTTCGGCGGCCTCGCCGACCAGCAGCGCGCGCCGGGCGCCTTCGGCCAGATGCGGGGTGATGGCGTGCAGGAGTTTCTTTTCCGTGGCGTCGAACAGCGGTGCGCCGGGCTCGCGGTAGAGCCCGAGCATGCCCCAGACCTCGCCGGAGCGGGTCCGCAGCCGGGCGATCAGCTCCTGGTCGCCGCCCATGGTCATGTTCTGGTGCCAGCGGGGGCTGCGTTGTGGGTCGCCGCCGGTCGCGTCGTGCAGGGTGGCGATGCCGTCCTGGGACCCGGCCACGTCGATGAGGTGGTAGACGTCCTCGCTGTAGTACTCGTTGGCCAGCCATTCGGCGGGGAACTCCGCGAGGCCGTGGTGGAAGTGGCTGGTGATGAGCAGCGACGCCGGGTCGAGGGTGTACCAGCACGGCGTCCAGAAGTGCGGCACGACCTCGCCGAGTACCTCGGTGCAGTCCTGCCAGAACGTCACCAGGTCGGTGGGCCGGCCGGACAGCTGGGCGATCTTCTCGACCGCACGCTCCGCAGCGACCATGTCCACACGGTACGCACCGGCCAGGGCTCGTTGAAATACCAGATTTCTGGAATGTCCTGCCGGGCCTCGCGCGACCTACCGTGCCGGGAAACGGAAGGAGGCGTCATGAGACTCGCGATCTTTGGTGGGACAGGCACTGTCGGCAGCGCATTGGTGCCCCAGGCGGTGGCGGCGGGCCACGCGGTCCGCGTGCTTGCCCGTACCCCCAGCAAAGTTCTGGCCGATGTGGACATCATTCAGGGAAACGCCAACGACTTGGACGACGTGACCAAGACCGTTTCGGGGTGCGAGGCGGTGCTCACGACCCTCGGCGGCACCAAAGACCCCGACAGCATGAACTACGGCACCGCGAACATCATCACCGCGATGCGGGCCGACGGCATCTCGCGCCTGATCGTGATGCAGGGCTTCCACCTCCCGTTCCCGGGCGACCCGGAGAACCTCGGCCGCAAGCTGGTCGTGCCGATGCTGAAGATGATGAGCCGTACCCTGATCCCCCATTCCCGGGCGATGGGCGCGGCCGTCCAGGCCAGCGGTCTTCAATGGACAGTCGTCCGGGCCCCGCGGGTGGTCGTGGCCCCACACCGCGCCTACCGCACTGGGATCCTCCGCCTCGGGCCATGGAACACCGTCACCAACGGCGACGTCGCCCACTTCATGCTGTCCTGCCTAGCGGACGGCTCGCACATCCACGAGGCGCCGATGATCGTCAGGTCTCGGGCCCGGTCCTGAGCTCACCTGGGCGCGGGCAAGATGGACGCCGCCGTGGCCACGTTCTTGAGCAAGGTGGCCGACGGCCGCCCTTTCACGGGCTCGGTTTCCGCTATCACCACCAGCTCATCGTTCTGGCGGGAGGCGTAGTAGCGCCCAGTGAACTTGATGCCGCCGAACCCCAGGACTTGAGTACCGACCGGCGTCACGTCTCCCGACCCATACGTGTCCTCCAAGGTCTTCAACTCCTTGGCATCCCCATCGGAGGACATCGTCACCCACATCACCGACAGCACCACCGTGTTCCCGTGCGTATCGGCCAGCGCGAACAACCCCTGGCTGAGCGACTTGCACGGAGTCCGAAGAAAGAACTCCCGCACCTTCCCGTACGACTGCACACCACATCGCAGCCGATCCTTGACCTCCTGCTTGAGCTCCCGGAGGACCAGCCGGTCCCAGGACTCCCGCCGCTTGCGCTCGGACTGGCGAGCGCGGGGCTCGGCACTGCGCGCGGACGCCGAGTCCAGGGCGGCCCCGGCCGACTCGGCGGCGGTTCCACCACCTGCTGCGGTCATGACGCCGGCGAGCGCCGCTCCCGCGAGCGTCACCGCGGCCGCCTTTCCCTTCTTTGAAGTGATGGGGTGGACCACTCCGTTGGCGTCTGTGTAGTAGTTCGGCTCCGGCAAGTCACACTCCTGCGGCGCGGGACCGTTCACCTGAACAGGAGGCGCCACCCCGCCGTCACGGACAAAAGTCACCCGATGAGAGCACTGTCCGGGAATCCTGGCTGTGTGTGGGCGTTGACTTTGGGGTGACGTGGTTGTCGGTTTTGGATCGGTCGAACGCTCGTGCGGGGCAGGACAATGCGCAGGTGCTGCGGGATACGGTGTGGTTCGCGCAGCAGGTGGAGGCGTTGGGGTATCGGCGATTCTGGGTTTCGGAGCATCACAGTGTACCGGGGATCGCAGGGTCGGCGCCGACGGTGTTGGCGGCGGGGGTGGCCGCGGCGACGTCGACGATCCGGGTCGGGACCGGTGGGGTGATGTTGCCCAACCATCGGCCGCTGGTGGTCGCGGAGCAGTTCGGGGTGCTGGAGTCGCTGTACCCCGGCCGGATCGATATGGGGCTCGGGCGGTCGCTGGGGTTCACGAACGGTATCCGGCGAGCGCTCGGGCGTGACGAACCCGGCGATTTCCGTGCTCAGGTCAAGGAGTTGCTGGGATACTTCACCGAGGGCCAGCGGGGAGTGCATGCCTGGCCCGCTGAAGGCTT
>CBIMJO010000196.1:0-10286 GCA_966244135.1 uncultured Actinocrispum sp.
CCACACCAAGATCATCGATCTTGAGAACACACCGTTACGGGACAACCTTTAGGGACGCAATGGCGCATCGTGAGGAACGTCGCACGTCACACCCCCTCGACACGACCCGCTTCTCCCATCGCCGGACCGCGCTGCGCCCGTAGTTGTTCGTGCCTGCGATGCGATCAAGTTCAGCCTCGAACAGCGTACAGCCGCGGGGCCCGCTCGGCCTGAAACCAGTTCCACATGACCTGTTCGCAGGCAGAGCGACACGTCGACACCGCCCACCTCGCTCTCACATCGAGAACCATCAGCCGACTCGTACGCTTCCCACGGTGGTCGCCCCACCCGAACCATCAGCCAAAGCAAACTCCCGCTGATGTTGCGCATGACCGGTCAGTGAAACATTTACGAGCCAATACGTTCGCGGTCAGCAGTTGTTCACGTACGGCACCTCTGGAGAAACCCACGTCGGCCACTCCTCCAGTGTGAACGCGCCGTGCGCGACTTCGCAAGCGGTGGGCCGTGGATCCCTGGTGATGCTGGTCAGGACCTCGATGTTCCAGGTGATGACCGAGCCGTCGGTGCTGCCAGTGATCACCGTGCCTCCTTCGGCGCTGAAGAGGCCAGCGGCGACTGAACTCTTGTGCCCTACCAGCCTGGCCAGTACAGCTGGCTTGCCAGCATCCACCACGTTCCAGACCGTGGCCGTGTCGTCATCGCTGACGGTGATCGCCATGCTGCCGCTCCGGTTGTAGGCCAGCGAGTTCACCATTCCCTGCGCACCCGCGAGCATCGCTGTTGTTGGCGCGGTGGGGACCGACAGGTTCCATGCGATCGGCGGTTCGTTGGTGTCGTTCGCCTGCAACAGGTTTCTTGTGCCCGGCTGGAACGACAGTGCCCGCACCTTTCCCGGTCGTGGTGGCAGACGTGTCAGAACCGTTGGACGTGCCCGATCGGAGATGTCGATCACGGTCACTTCCCCGTCGTCGCCACCTGTCGCGAGCCATCGGCCGTCGCCGTCGATGGCGATCGCCCGGACTGCTTTGCCTTGCCCCGTTGGCACGACCAGGGTCGTGCGTCGTTGAGGCCCGCTCATCTCCCAAAGGCTCACCTCACCGTCGTCACCGCCCACTGCGACGGCCTTGCCGTCAGGGGATAGCGCGAGCGCCTGCACAGGCCCGTGCCCCACCTGGAATGTCGCGATCGGCAATGGCGTGCGAGGCGTATCGACGTCGAGCAGAACTGCTCTCCCATCAGCGGTACCGACTGCCACCCAGTTTGCGTTCGGTGCGAACCCGATGCTGTTGACAGCGCTTCCCACCGACTCACGCAACCCACCTAACCGCTGCGGCTGGACAGGATCAGCGATGTCCCACAGCACCGGCAGTCCGTCGCCATCGACGGTCGCACATAGCGTGGTGTGATACGAGCACGTCAGTTTGGTCACTCCTGAGGCAAGCCGCTGCATTGTGGTGTCGACCTTGTACAGATCGGGCGTGGACAGATTCCATAGCCTCGCGCTGCCGTCCTTGCTACCCGTAATCGCAGTGCGCCCATCAGGACTGACCGCCAAGGAGATGACCGGCGCGGTGTGCTTCGACAGCAGGATCTTGGGAACATACGGGTCACCTTCGGGCTGCTCACCACGCTGCCAGACGACAACGCTGTTGTTCGCACCCGAGGTCAGTGCGAGCGCGCCGTCGTCGCTCAGCGCGCTGGCGTCTACGTTGCCGGTGTACGAGTCCATACCTAGTGCCGCGCCGCGCACGACGTGGTCCCCTTTGGCGTTCCGGGCGACCTGTGCCCATCCGCCGTCACCACCCGCCAGGACGGATGAGCCAGTTGAGTCAGCGGCGACCGAGTAGACCGGTCTGGGAACCCGAAAGGAACCGCTCGGTTCCGTCTCGCCGATCTGTGTGTAAGCCGACGTGATGGACCGGGCGTGGGACAGCTCCGTGATGTCCCAGACGGCCAATCCGCGGTCCGATCCGACGACGGCGATTGTCCCCTCGTGATTGAGCGCAACAGAGCGCACGGCAACGGAACCGAGCGTTAGGACACCCACACGTGCCGCACGGGTCCGGTTACTGATGTCCCACAGTTCCACAGTGCCAGCCGCACAGCCGACCAGCGCGATAGATCGATTGGTGTTGACCGCAACCGACATTGCCGCACAGGTAGCGATCTTGTAGATCAACCGCGGATTCCCGGGGTCTGTAGTGTCCCAGACCTCCACCCCAGACGAAATCGTGTCCGCCACGGTGAGCACGACGTGACCGTCTCGGCTCATCGCGGCGGCCTGGATGGGCTCGGCAGCGGCCAGGACGCTCAGTCTCCGCGGTTGGTTGAAGGTCGATACGTTCCACAGTGCTGCCCCCGTGCCGTCCCCAGTCAAGAGCAGTCCGTCGGGACCGAACGCGACTGCCCGCACGTTTCCATGGCCCGAAACGACGGCAGTAGACGGGCGTCCCGCCGTCAGCGTGTCGACAAGACCGGCTCGGGTCTCGTCATAGCTCTGGGTGGCAAGAGCGGCCAAGCCCAGCCGCAGTGCGACAACCGGGTCGTTATCCCGTCGAGCGGCGGCTTTGGTGAGCAGAGTGAGGACGAGCTTCTGCTTGCGCTCGTTGTCCGCATTCGCTTTGGCGGTCTGGATCTGGGTGCCAACGAATCCCCACGCCGCTGCGCCAAATCCAAGACCCAACACGACCGCTATCGCCGTGGCCACCTTCCAACGCACCCACCTCAGCGCACGGGTGCGGGCCTGGCCGACGGTGGAAACCCAATGCACGTTCAGACCGGCCGGCACGTTGCCGTCCGCCTCGTTCTCGGCGGGTGCGACCACACTCCAGTTCCGCTGCAGCGCGATCGCGAACTTTCTGTCCAGACCACCAACACGGCCGATCGAGCCGTCCTCCGCCACTGTGCCCGTGATGGCGGTCGCACCGCTGAAGCCTTGCAGGATCCGCGACGACCACAACCGCGCACCACGACTTCGGACGAGATCGGCTAGGGCGACCGCGAAGGCGGCACCGAGGGATCTCCCTTGGATCGACGACAGCCGGTCGCCTTCATGCGAGAGCGACCACAGCACGCATGGCATGGGAGAGCTCTGCTCTGCGGAGCAGTTACGCCACGCGGCTGTGAGCGCCAGGGCAAAAGCCGGATTCGTACTGAGGAAAGCCATCGCTTCTGGGTCGGGGAACAGACCTGGCGGCCCCTGCGACACAACACGCAGGGTCAGCATTCCAGTAACACCGGCTGTTGACGTGTCGAATAGAACCCGCACGGACCGCTTCCTCCTGCGGCCGGATGAAGTGGGACTCATCTCGCCGGCCATCACCATCGCATATGCACGTGCGGTGCTGGGTGGGGCGTCCGCGATGATCGCCAACGCCGCCTGAAGCGCAGGCGACGCATCGTCACCGACATGCGCTGCCGTCTCGTCGAGCGAGGTATCGGTGAGCAGGTTCGCCTTCGACCACGCCGAGACGGCCACGCTTACTGCCTGCTCGGCGTGCCCCGACGACACACGGCCAACCGCACTCGCCGACACCACGCCGACAGCAGCGATCGCCCGCGCGACGGCCAGCCCCACCTCACCGGCCTCGACGCTGCCTGCCTGACCTCTGAGAAGGTCACCAATCTCCTCGTCGGTACCTCGGTACCAGCCGAGCAGACGTTCGGGCTGCTCGGTGACGGCCTCCGCACATGCTCGCCACCACAGTCCGCTCAGCAGGTCGGCGTAGACTTCCGCCGGGGTGATGGACTCAAGTTCGAGGCCGCCGTTCCGCAACTGGTCCAGTTTCGAGTCCAGTTCGGACAGAGCGGACACCTTCCGGTCCGGCTTGTTTCTCGACGACATGGATGCCCCTAGCTCAGGACCGGTTCTGTTCGTCCAGACGCGATCGGACGACGTCGGCCATACCAGCCGACAATTCGGTGACCAACTGCCGCCAGGCGTCGGCTGTACGTACGGTCGCTGCGGCGTCCACCGACGCCGCGATGTCCGCCGTGGAAGACTGGTCGACTTCTGCCGCAGTCATATCCGGGAAGACCAGCCACGGTTGCCGTACGTCAAAACGGTCGAGCCGCAACGTCGAACTGATCCTGCTGTGATGCCGTTTCGTGAACGGCACCACGCGGAAGGCCCGTGTGTCATCGACCCGGCCGTACTCGATGCCCACGATCGTGTCGGCCTGCATTCTGCCGACCGTGAGTTCCACTCCGTACTCGTCGGAGTCGTCATCCCTTCGAAGAACTACAACGACCTTGTTGAGGGGCAACATCGTGCGCATCACCCAGGACAGTTCGTCCGTGTCGTCGTTGGCCTTCATGGCCATCTCTTTCTTCGGCTGAGGCAGTGGAAGCGCGCGACCGTGCCGACGCGCTGACGGCCGGGTTCGAGCGGTAAGCGACCACGACCCGAGCGGCACCCTGATGAACGCACATCGGTTGCCCGTCCCGAAGGTCCCCAACCAGTGCAGTTTGGAGTTGACCTGAAGATCCACAACCAGGTCCGCGAGAGACAGTGTCCCGGAATCCCGCGGCTCATCAACAAGGAGTTCTAGATCCACAACACCTGATGGCTCGGATCGGCTCGCCCTCGCGGTCAGCCCGACATCACCGACGACAACCCGTCGGAACCCCTCACCAACGGCGTCGAAGTCGTGCAGCCGAAGCAGGGCTTGCTCCAGGTGTTCCCGGACGGGCGCAGCACGCAACTCGGCAGGCTTGTCATTCTCCACCGCCTTCGACAGCGCGGGCACGGTCAGGGCGTTCGCCGGTCGTGTGGTGCTCCAGATCGCCCGTCCGGCCATCGGCTGGCCCGGCTCGGCGCCGGAGAAGGTGGTGAGTGGCAGATCGCCAAGTGCTGTGTTGTACGGGCGCAGCTTCGCGAGTGCAGCCTCAGCCCGCAGGTCGTTGGCGGCCGCGAGGCCAGCGGTGAGCATGCGGACTCCCCTTGCCAGCAACGGAAGTCCGCCGTCCGCCGCGCGGGCGAACTCCTCGATGATCACCTGAACGGAGGCATTCGGGTCACGACGCAGGAGACACGCACCGAGCACGGCCACATCCACGGAGTCGGGCTGGTTCCATTGCAACCGCTCGACCCAGCCCCGCGCCCGCTCATCGCCGGTCTGCACTAGGTAGTACCCCAGAACCAACTCGGTGAGCTCCGAGCAGACCTGAGTATCGGGGTCGGCGAGTGCGTGTCTGGCGACGATGTCGGCTGACGCGACGTCCGACCTGTGCATATAGTCCATGAGCGTGCCGCCAAGACCGACGGGAGATTTCACCCGCCACTCCGATCCCCGCGCTCCGTCGACCTGGCTGAGCCGTACCGCCTGACCAGGCGGTACGAGGACGATCAACGGGGGTGCGGCCTGGTCGTCGGCGCAGGCCTGGAGCGCGACACTCACGACGCCGGGCGGTGCGGACACAGTCACGTCCAGCAGATCCGGTTCAGCCTCCGCGACCTGCGGGTTCGCGGTCAGTGTCCAGGCGCGGCCGTCATGCGACCACGACCGCAGCCAACCAGTGGGTCGTCGCAACGTGATTCGGTCGGCGGCCGTATGTGGTACGGGCCGCAGATCGACCATGGTCGTACGATCCGCAGGCGCCTCGAACGTGGTCCGAACGCACGTACCCGAAGGTAGCCAACCGCGCGCCAGATACCTGCCAGCAGGCACCCGCACCGCGACCGGCTGCCGGTTGATGACAACGGAGCCGGCGACGATCCTGAGGTGGTCGTCGATGATCTCAATGGCGCCCACCACTTCGGTGTCGGTGCCTTCAGGTCCCACGTAGCGCAGTTCAACCAGTGGCATCGGGCGCTCCCGAGACACGCGGGTACAGATACTCTTCGATACACGGCGGCACGATCGACACTTCTTTGAACACATCGTCGTACCTGCGGCCCGAAAACTCGGCCTTCAACGAACACGCGATCAATGGGCCCGTCGAGTCCTCCCAGAGCGCCGGTTGCGGGCCGCGGGCAAGCCGTATCTGACCGTCCAGGCCAACCAGGCTGAGTGCGGCGGACGCGAGCGCGTCACGGGGCTGGGAGCCGAACCGGAAGGGCACGATCGGATCGGAGACCAGTTCACGGATGATCTTCTTGCGGCAGCCGGTGTAGTCGACGTGCGGTCGCTGTTCCCCGTGCCACTCAAGGAGTCTGTCAACGGTGGTGGCGATCCGCGCGATGTCGATGACCCACCGATCGCCTTCACCTCGGACTGCTGCTCCGCCGTCCATTGCCTCGATCAATGCGTCGGTGAACGGTGTCGTACCTCCCCACACGCCCTGCGCCTCGGTGCCTTGCGCTGCGGATCGGACCACCGCCACGTTGCGAAGCGGACTGTGCGTATGTGGTTGAATCAGCGCATTGGTCTCGACACGGGACAACTCGAGCAGTTCGTGCGGCACGGTTCGGCACGCGTCGACGAAGTAGCACTGGGTCTCGGCCGCGCATCGGGTCATTCCCGCCATGAACGTCTCGACATTGATCGCGTTGGCGAAGACGTGCAACGGATCCTCACCGAAGTCCTCCAACAGGAGATACTGGTCGCCGTTAGCGCATCCGTGCCCGCTGAAGAAGAACATCGCGACGTTGTCCGGAGAGGTATCGCATCGTTCGTACCACCGTAGAAACGCCTGCCTCACCGCGCCGAATGTCGGCGCCGCACCTCCCACCGCCCCGTCGGGCGCGTGGACTTGGCCACTGTCCCAAAATGGAGCCGACGTCAGCAGTTCGACGCTGCCCAACGGCGCGACCAGATTGTCGACCTGCCCGGTCATCAACCACTGTGCAAAGCGGCGAGCCGAGGGCGGTGGACTCGTCAGATTCTCGAAGTTCCGCAGTAGTGCCGCCTCGGTCCCAGTTGTCGCTGCCAACGACGACGCCGCGCAGTGCGGATACTGGCCCACACCGATCACCAGTGCGTGGGTACGCGGGCCGGACGTGCCGGCATCAAAGACTGTCGTCACCGCAGTGCCTCCACGATCCGTCGGGCCAGCCGTTGGTGGAAATTCGGTTGCCGCAGGTATGCGCTGTGCGCCCAGACCGCGCGGGACGGATAGCGGTAGTCCACCACCTTGTCGAACACGGGTTCCGCGCGGAAGGACAACGGATCCGCGACATCCACCACGTTGATCCAGTGCCCGACATTCGTTGGGGCAGGAGCGCGGCTCCCGTTGTCTCCAGTGACAGCCGGATCGCTGGCCCGGAAAAGTTTGAGCTCCTCGAACAGTCCGACCTGGGAACCCACGGTGACCAGAACGTCGACATGCAGATCGTCGCGGAAGTGGCTGAGCAGATCGTGGACGATGTTGCCGCCCATGCTGTGCGCCACGACAACAACAGGTTCGTCAACCGTGGCCGCCTGGTCGATCGCCGCGGTGACGATCCTCGGAATGGGACCTGGTTCGTCCTTCGTACCCCGTTGGGCCAGGTACGCGCTGATGTCGCCGAAGACCGCCGCGAACCGATGACCCAGCCGACGACGGACAACGGCGACCGACGGCTCGGTCACCCTTGCAACGGCAGCACCCTTCAATGCGTAGAGCGCTGACGCCAGCCGATCACGCAGAACCGAGAAAGCACCAAGTGTCTCGACCGCCGTGTCCGCGTCCTCAGTGGTGACTTTGATCAAGTGGTCGAGCAACGAAATGTCGTCGTGCACGCCGAGGAGCCACGCATGCCGTTCGATCTCCGCCCGGTAGGGGTCGAGATCCTCCCAGATCTGCAAGTACCTGACCACCCGGTCCGCGAACGCGATCAAGTCCGGAAGTGATGTCGCGTCCACATCGACGATCGTGTAGAGCGCATCGACCGCATCACGCAGTGACGTCCGTGCGATCGTCAGCAGGACAATGTCGGGGTCTTCGGACGCAGACGCCGCGATCTCTGCCACGATGGTTCGCGCCGAACCGAGCTTCTCCGCCGCGGTCAATTCAAGCGAGGCCAAGCCCCACCGAGGGTGTCCACCGTGGTCACCCCAATAAGGGCTGATGATCAAGGCATCCGGGTTGTCCGGGAACACAGTCGGCAGCAACTGTGTACGAAACAGACCATCGCGCACGTTAGCGGCATCCAGGTAGGCGTCGCCGGAGCGGCTGCCTATGCCGTGTACGTATACCAGCGCCATCGTCATTCTCCCACTAGATCGCTACTTGCAGATCACACCAAGACAGCCGGACGGATCGCCGTGGGAGGTGTTGCCGCCCCCGTCGATCACGGTGGATGGTTGAGCCTCGATTCCGTAGTCGTTGTTGCCCTGGGAAGTGTTGTTGCTGACCTGGATGTTGCTTCCTGGTGGTACGTCGAAGTGAGCTCCGTCGTTGATCGGGCGCCCCTTGGTGTCAAGTCGCCCACCGGAACGTTTTCCGTTCGCGTTCAGCGTGTTGCCGCTGACCGTGACCAACACGGCGTCGGACGGCAGGCCGACATCGAACATGATTCCCGCCTGACCGTTGTCGATGAAGGTGTTGTTGGTGACCTTCAGTCCTTGCACGGCCTTGAGCCCGACCACGGACACCTCGACGCCGATGTCGTTGCTTCGAAACGTGTTGTTGTCGACGACGTTTCGTTCAGTCTGGAGGCCGTCGATCAGAACGCCGACGTCGACACCCGTGAACTGGTTGTTCTGCACAGTCGTAGACCTTGACGCGAAAATGGACACCGAGCTACGAACGAATCTGTTACCGCTGAACGTGGCTCCGTCGGACTGGTCGGTCAGCAGCGTGCTGTCCGTAAACGTGTTGTTGGAGACGATGTATCGGCTGGCACCGGCTGTGAAACTGATCCCCGAGTGATCGATGGCGCACCCGATGATGAAACCGACAGGACCGCTGTTCATCGAGATGCCGCTACCGTGGATAGTGGTGGCAGCGACGGACAGTCCATTTACGCTGGTTCCCTTAAGGGATCCCAGCCTCGAATTCCTGATAGTGAAGGTATCGCTAAAGAACATCGTGATCGAGTCCATGTCGACGTGATCCAGGAGATCTGACGAACTCGTGTCAAAGCTCAGACCTCCACGGACGGCCCCGTCTCGGACATTGAGACCAGCGTGGTGGTCGACCCTGATCCCGCCAGTACTCCCCGTGACGGTGTGGCCATTCAATCCAATGGTGATGTCATCGGCGCCGACCGTGAGCGCCTGTCCGGCGCATGTGAGGTCCTTCGTCAGCACCACACTGGCGGTGAGTGTGTCGCCGCAATGTACTTCCGGGGGTACGGGGATGACCGTGAGGGTGACGTTCTGAACGTCCTGTGCGGTACCCGCGGTGACTGTCAGCTGGACCGTGTAGGTCGCGGGCGATGTGAATGTGTGGTTCAGCCGTGGTGTGTCACCGCGTGTCTCGGTCGAGCCGTCAGGTTTGGTGATGATCCATTGCCAGGAATTGAGTGTTCCCTTGACGTCCGCAGTGAGAGCGACCGGTTGCCCTGTCTGCGGTGTGGGTGGGTCCGCTGAGATGCTGAGGATGTGCGGACCGGCGTCCGTGGGTGTGCTTGTCGCGGGTTGGGTTCCACCGGACGCCGCACCGCCGGCTGACGGGGCGCTGGTCGAGTGCCCTGGTCCCGTGGGGACAGGGACCGTGCTGGGTGTCGTCGGCCCTGACGACGTTGATTTGGAGCGAGTGGTCTCGGCAGGACCCGAAGGTCGCTTCGGGTCGTACTTGTTGATGCGGCGAAGGTGTCCGTCCGCCGCGATGACACCAGCTTGCGCGCTGTCCGGATCGTTGAAGTAAACGAGGTGGTCGCGCTGGCGCAACTCGAACGTTCGATTGTCCGGCAACAGCGGTTCGGTCTGTGTCGTCGTGTGGGTGCTGACGTCGACGATCCACGTTGTTCCGGCTGTGTAGTCGGGGACGAACACGTGTCCGTCGACCTCCATAGCCTTGCCGAGGTCGTGGTCACGGGCGGCTACCGGCACGCTCGCGCCACAGTCCCGGGTCGTGAAGTCGCACATCCTGAGCAGCCCGCGATCCCGCTCTACCACGAGGATGGTCGAACCGGTGGCCGAGCCACTGACGATGTCGTCGTCGCGCAGTTCGATCCGCATCGTGCGCGCGAGGCTGCCATCCGATATCAGTAACGACGCCGTGTTAGTGGATCCGTTGATGACCACGGGTTGTCCACCCGCGATAATCATGCGGACGCCTGACGCACCGGGCGCTAGCACGTCAGCATGAGACTGGCTAGCGGGAACCCCGTTCTCGACGGTGTACGACAGCAGGGTCCCGTCATGGCCGTCAGCGAGCCAGAGTGTGTGGCCGTCGCTCGCCAGTTCTGGCTTCACGCC
>CBIMJO010000197.1:0-10274 GCA_966244135.1 uncultured Actinocrispum sp.
CGCGATGAGCGAGGCCACCAGTGGCGAGTCGAAGATCCCGCCGCTGATGATGCCGAGCAACGCATACGCCACGGCCCAAACAGTGGCAGCGATCAATGCTGTCGGCAGAAATCGCCGCCACGGATAAGCGAGCGCCCCGGCCGCCAGCAGCACGGGAATGCGCCCGGCCGGCAGCAACCGGCCCACGACGACGATCTGCCAGCCGCGCCTCGCGAACTGGTCGCGCACACTGGTCACGCGGTCCTGGTGCTGGTGCCGGGCCAGCCAGCGCACGGCCGGATCCCCGCCCAGCCGCGCGATCGAGTACGTGATCACGTCCCCGATGTAGGCGCCCGCGGTCGAGATCATCAGCACCAGCGGGATGGACAGCCCTCCGGCGCTCGTCATCGCCACCGCCGCCCCGGCGCCCACGACGGCGCCGGTGGGCACGATCGGGATGATCGAGCCGAGCAGGACCCCGAAGAAGATCACCGGGTAGCCGATGGTGGACGGGTTCGACCAGTCCAGCGCGTAACTCATATGCCCTGCCTCAAGGGGACCTCAGCGCCTGGCGGCGTCACGACCACAGCGGGGCCCGCGGCCGCCGCGAACTCCAGCGGCGGCTCGGTCAGCAGCCGCCTCATCCGTGGGGTGCGGGCCAGGCCGGGCAGCGCGAGCGTGCCCCAGTGCACCGGCACCGCGATCCGTGGCCGCACCCGTTTCACCGCTTCAGCGGCCCGTTGCGGGGTCAGATGCCCCGGACCGAGGCTCGGTCCCCACCCCCACACGGGCAGTAGCGCGACGTCGACGGGCCCCAGCGCGGTCATGCCGTCGAACAGGTCTGTGTCTCCGGCCACATACATCCGAACGTCATCGGTCTGCACAATGTGCCCTACTGCAGGCGCGTGCGGCCCGTGAGTCAAGCGCGGACCCCAACGATGTCCGGAATGCGCCGCATAGGTGGCAGTGATCCGTAGTGCGCCATGCACCAGCTCGTCCCCTACGCCCAGCTCCGAAACGTTGCGTATGCCGCGACGCCGTAGCCACTGTCCCGCTCCACGAGGCACTACAACCACGGCAGACGACGGCAGCAGACGCAACGACGGCAGGTGTAGGTGGTCACCGTGGATGTGCGAGATGAGCACGAGATCGGTGCCCGCCCAGGCCTCCGGTGACAACGGCGGCACTACGCGCACCAACGGGCCTACGCGCGGCGTTAAGACGGGATCCGTGAGTACGACGTGACCTGCGAGCTCCATACGGACCGTCGAATGGCCGAGGAAGCGCAAAGTCACGCGAACGAGTATCGGCGCAAACCAGGGCAGATGCGACCCGGAGCGACCAACACCACCAGGGCGTGGATCGAAGCCCCTGCCCGCGATAGCCGGGCCGGATGCGGCCTCTGGCGCCCCCGCCGGGGCGCCCAAAGGCAACCAGTATTCGCGGCGCCCCGGCGGCGACGCCAGGAACCACCCCGAACCCGGCTCTCATCGACCAGGGACTTCGATCCACGCCCTAGCGTCTGACGCGGCGAACGGCAGCGCCTGCGAGCAGGGCGATCGCGAAGGGGAGGTCGTCGCGGAGGTAGCGGCGGGCGAGCCGGCGCGGCTCCTTGGCGAGTCGGTGCAGCCATTCCAGCCCGAGCCGCTGCATCGGCACCGGCGCGCGCCGCGAGTCGCCGGACGCCATCGGGATGCCCGCGCCGCAGCCGACGTACCAGGGGTTGGGCATGACCTCCCGCAACCGGGTGATCATGTGCTCCTGTTTGGGGAAGCCCATCCCGATCAGCACGAGGTTGGGCCGGGCCAGCACGACCGACTCGATGACCTTCTGCAGGCTCTCCGGGCACGCGTCGAACCCGACCGGCGGCGCCGCGACCCCCGCGATGCGCAGCCCGGGCGACCGCGACTGCAGCGCCAGCGCGGCCCGCTCCGGCACGCCGGGCGCGCCGCCGAGGATGAACACGGACTTGCCGTCCCGCGCGGCGGCGTCGGTGAGTGTGTGCACGAGCGAGGAACCGGTGACCCGCTCGGGGATGTCCTCACCCGCGATGCGCCCGGCCCAGACCAGGGGCATACCGTCGGCGACGGTGAGGGTGGCGGTCGATGCGAGCTGGACGAGGTCGCGGTCGCGGCTGATGGCCCGGATGATGTCGACGTTCGCGGTCAGGATCCAGCCGCCCCTGTTCCACGAGCCACGGACGTGGTGGACGACTTCGGCCTCGGTGAGGGCGTCCACGTTCACCGTGCCGATCGGAACCCGGCGGACAGTCACGCGCGCAGGCTACCTGTCCGTGTCAGGACAGCTACGGGGTGTGGGAGGTTGTGCACGTGAACGAGCATTTCCGCCGGTCAGCCGAGCTGCAGGAACGTCTGCACGAACTCGTGCCGGGTGGCGCGCACACATATGCACGCGGTGCCGACCAGTACCCCGAACACATGTCGCCCGTCCTCGTCCGGGGCCGTGGCGCGCGGGTCTGGGACGCCGACGGCAACAGCTATGTCGAGTACGGCATGGGGCTGCGGTCGGTCACCCTCGGGCACGCGTACGAACCCGTGCTCGACGCGGTGCGCGCGGTCCTGCCGGACGGCATCAGCTTCACCCGGCCGACCGAGCTCGAGCTGCTCGCCGCCGAGGACTTCCTCCGGCTGGTGCCGGGTGCCGACATGGTCAAGTTCGCCAAGAACGGCTCGGACGCGACCACCGCCGCCATCCGGCTGGCCCGCGCGGCGACCGGGCGGCGCATGATCGCGATCTGCGATCAGCCGTTCTACTCCGTGGACGACTGGTTCATCGGCACCACCCAGATGGACGCGGGCGCGCCGGCGCCGGACACGGTCAAGTTCCGCTACAACGACCTGCCGTCGCTCGAGCGGCTGTTCACTGAGCACAGTGGACAGATCGCCGCGGTCGTCCTGGAGGCGGCCACCGCGCTCGCCGAGCCCGGGCCCGGATTCCTCGAGGGCGTCCGCAGGCTCTGCGACGACCACGGCACGGTGCTGGTCTTCGACGAGATGATCACCGGGTTCCGCTGGTCGGCCGGTGGGGCGCAGGCCGTTTACGGTGTCACACCGGACTTGTCCTGCTGGGGCAAGGCGATGGGCAACGGGTTCCCGATCTCCGCGCTGGCCGGCCGGCGCGAGCTGATGGAGCTGGGCGGGCTGCGCACCGAGGCCCCGAGGGTATTTCTGCTCTCAACCACACATGGGCCGGAAACGGTCTCCTTGGCGGCATTCCGGGCCGTGGCGGCGGCCTACACCGAGAGTGATCCGGTCGGCCGGATGGAACGCGGCGGGGTCCAATTGGCTAACGGCGTTAATTCCGTGGCCGCCGAACTTGGCATTGCGGAGGCGGTATCGGTGATCGGCAGGCCGTCCTGCTTGATATTCACCACAAAGGACACTCAGGGGGAGCCGTCGCAGCCTTTCCGTACCTTGTTCCTGCAGGAGTTGTTGCGCCGGGGCGTGCTCGGCCAGTCTTTTGTGATCTCCGCCGCACACACCGGCCGAGAAATCGAACATACGATCGAAGCGGCACGTCAGGCCCTGATCATCTACCGGAAGGCGCTGGAAGCCGGGGGTGTCGACGGACTGCTGGACGGCCGGCCGGTGGCGCCCGCGCTGCGGCGTTACGCCCATCCGCGAATGGCACCCATTCGCCGGAGCGGGAATGCGTGAATATTTTCGGGTTGACTTCGGCTGGGGCGGAATGTACCTGCCTGCATGAAGTACTTGGGCGATTAGGCCGTTCGGCCTAACCCGGATAAGGGAGCCGAGGGCTGTTTGTCCGGCCGACTGGTCATTCCGGGTGAACATACGGGCGGCAAAGTGGATCAGTCGGTGAGTTACGCACCGCCGCCCGGGCGGAGTAGCCGAAAAACCTGGTAACCCCGCGCGTAACGGCCGGAAGTACGTGAGCGACTCTTGGTACGCCGGGGCACGGCAGCCCCGACACCTCTTCGTTATCTGCCAAAGACTTTTATGAGGACGCGGGCGGTCGGGGCCGCCTGTGCCGGAATGACCATGCCCGAACCCGACCAGCGGGGGGAACCAACGATGGGTGAGCAAGCCAGCTCGACTCGCCATGGCGTGCATGGACGTGTGCTGCCGGAGTACCACTCCCGGCCGCGCCGCCTGCTGTCCATAGCTGAGCCTGGCCAGGCCCCGATCGCTTCGTGGGAGCCGAGATACCGGCGTTCCGTGATTCTCAGCGACCTCTTCGCGACCGTGCTCGCGGTCTCCGTGGTCGGCCTGCTGTTCGGCGCGGAAGGCGCCGAGAGCTGGCACCAGCTGTGGGTTGTGCTCGGCGTCACGACCGTGGCGCTTGTGTTGTGCTCGCTGTGGATGAACCGCGCGTGGGGCCAGAACGCCCTGGGGCAGGGGGCCGACGAGTTCGGCCGCCTGGGCCGGGGCCTGTTCTCCGCGGCGGTCGTGCTCGCCCTGGGCGGTCTGGCCGTCGACTCGACGAACATCCGGTTATGGGTGTTCGTCGCGATCCCGGCGATCGCCGTGCTGGCCTTCCCGCAGCGGTACCTGTTGCGGCGCTTGCTGCATAAGTCGCGCAGGGAAGGCAAATGCCTGTTACCGGTGCTCGTCGCCGGCAGCGTGGAGACCGCGCGCGACCTGATCGTGCGCACGAAACTGGCGCCGCACCTCGGCTGGAAGGTCGAGGCGGTGTGCACTTTCGACGGTCGCGGGGACAGCGACGACGAGCTCGAGGGCGTCCCGGTGGTGGGCCGCCTGCGCGAGCTGGCCGAGCACGTCCGGCGCGGCGGCTACCGCGTGGTGGCGATCGCCTCCGACCCGTACTGGAGCCCGCGGCGGCTGCAGGAACTGGCCTGGAACCTGGAAGGCAGCGAGGCCGAGATGGTCGTCGCGCCGGTGCTGATGGAGGTCGCCGGGCCGCGCCTGCACGTGAGCGGTGTGCTCGGCATGCCGCTGCTGCGGGTGAGCGCGCCGGTGTTCAGCGGCGCCCGCCGGGTGGTCAAGGAGATCGTCGACCGGGTCGGCTCCGGCCTGCTGCTCACCCTGTTCTCCCCGTTGATCCTGGCGATCAGCCTGATGATCCTGCTGGACAGCCGGGGTTCGGTGTTCTACCGGCAGCGCCGTATCGGCAAGGACGGCCGCTCGTTCACCATGGTGAAGTTCCGCACGATGGTGCGCAACGCCCACACGATGCGGGCCGGGCTGGCCAACGAGGGCAACGGCCTGCTGTTCAAGATGCGCAAGGACCCACGCGTCACCCGGGTCGGCGCGGTGCTCCGACGGTACTCATTGGACGAACTGCCGCAGCTGTTCAACGTGCTGCGCGGGCAGATGTCGTTGGTGGGACCGCGGCCGCCGCTGCCCGAGGAGACGAAGAAGTACGCCCCGGATGTTCGGCGGCGGCTGTTGGTGAAGCCGGGCATGACCGGACTGTGGCAGGTCAGCGGGCGCAGCGACCTGCCGTGGGAGGAGTCCGTCCGGCTCGATCTCCGCTATGTCGAGGACTGGTCGCTGACGTTGGACGCAGTGATCCTGTGGAAGACGGTCCGTGCCGTGGTGACCGGCCAGGGGGCCTACTGATGGGAGTTGTGACATGAGGCTCAGGCCCCTTGTTCTCGTTTCGGCCATGGCCGCGGCGTTCGTCGCCGCGGCCACACCCGCGTCGGCCGACGGGCTCGCTGTCGAGGCGACCGTGTCGCCCAGCCAGGTCCAGCCCGGGGATGCCTTCACGGTCACCGAAACGGTGCACAACAACACGTCCGGCAGCATCCTCAACCCGACCATCCGGCTGTTCAGCAAAGAGGTGCCGCTGCCGTCCTACGCCACCATGGAGAGCTGTTCCGGTGCGGGGTCGACATGCACCACTGTGGACACACCGAGCGGGCCGATCGGCTACATGGCGGTCATGCCGCGGGCCATGAACGGCTTCGAGACGGTCACCATCGTGTTCACCCTCCGGATGAAGGCGGATGCCCAGGGCGCGGTGCACACGCTGCAGGGGCAGCTGCTGGGCCGCAATGACGGCACCGACCCGGTGGATGTGGCCACGCTCACAGTCATCGCTCAGGCGGACGCCGCGGTGAGTCTTTCGGCGGTGCCGAAAGCCGGCCTGCTGGTGCCGAGAATCGACGTGATCGTGCGAGTCACCAACAACGGCCCCGGAAAGGTGACCTCCGCCGAGGTTCGCGGTGCCCTTTCGCCCGGCCTCACAGCCAATTCCGGCCCGGGGTGCACTGGTGGTTCGCAGCCGGTCTGCACCTTTGGCGAGATTGCCTCCGGATCGAGCGCCACGGGTACTTTCTCCGTCCCGCTTGGACTGCTCTACATCGGACTGCCGTTCAAGATCAGTGCCACCAAGACCGCCTCGGCGCCGACAGATCCCGTGGCAGGAAACAACTCCGCGGCGACAACATGCACCGTGGTGACGCCGCTGCTGGTGAGCTGCAACTGACCTGACCGGTTTGTCAAACGCCCGCATCGCTCCGAATCCGTTGTGATCTCACCATTTCAGTTGGTAGCACAATGAATTCGCGTTACCCGACCGCAATCACCCTTTCGGGCAAGCTACCCCGAAAGTCGTAACATCAACTGCTCCAGCGTCGATTTTTCCGTTGACGACAGGGGTAAGCGGTGGTTGCTGGAAGGCGGAGCGATGCGGGTGTTCGGTTTTCACCTGAGACGAAGAGTGGCGCAAGTCGCGTCAGTGGCAATGGTTGCCGCCAACTTGGCCGTCGTCGGGGCACTCGCGGGACCGGCCTCGGCGGCAGGCGGGCCATGTGACCCGCCGGTCAACAAGGTCGCCTGTGAGAACGCCTCGAACACGGCCACCGAGACGGATCAGTGGCAGGTACAGGCTTTCGACGACTCGATCATCGGCTATGCCGACGACATCTCCTATGCGCCGGGCAACACCGTCAAGTTCAAGGTGAAGACAACGGCGACCCAGTACCGGCTCGATATTTACCGTCTTGGTTATTACCACGGTAAAGGCGGGCGGCTGGTGCAGAGCATCCCGCGCACCGGGGCGTCGAGCCAGCCCAACTGCATGGACACCGACCCCACCGGCCTGGTCGACTGTGGCAACTGGTCCACCACGTTCACCTGGAACGTTCCCTCGACCGCGGTTTCCGGTCTCTACTACGCCGTGCTGCATCGTGACTACACCGACGGCAGCATCGGCGAGAGCGAGATCGTCTTCGTCGTCCGCGACGACAGCAGCACCTCGGACATCCTGTTCCAGACCTCCGACGCCACCTGGCAGGCGTACAACACCTACGGCAACCGCACGAGCGAGCCGCGCGGACAGAGCCTGTACACCGGGCAGGGCCCGGGCAACGGCGGCTCGGCCTACAAGGTGAGCTACAACCGCCCGCTGTTCGGCGGGAACAACGAGAACTTCATCTTCAACGCCGAGTTCCCGATGCTCAAGTTCCTTGAGTCCAACGGGTACGACATGAGCTACACGACCGATGTGGACACCGCGCGACGGGGCAACCTGATCCAGAACCACAAGGTGTTCATGCCGGTCGGGCACGACGAGTACTGGTCCAACGAGATGCGCGCCAACGTCGAGGCGGCCCGCGCGGCCGGCGTGAACATGGCGTTCATGACCGGCAACGAGGTCTTCTGGAAGACCCGCTGGGAACCCTCGACCGACGCGTCGCACACCAACTGGCGGACCATGGTCTGCTACAAGGAGACCAAGGCCGGGCAGGTCGACCCGAACGCGACGACCTGGACCGGCACCTGGCGTGACCCCCGCTACAGCCCGCCCAAGGACGGCGGCCGCCCGGAGAACTCCTTGCTGGGCCAGATCTTCACCGTGAACGGGGTGCGGACCGACCAGCTGGCCGTGCCGTCCGCCTACGGAAAGATGCGGTTGTGGCGCAACTCCGGGATCGACAACCTGCCGTCCGGCAACGTCAAGACCTTCCAGCCCGGCACCCTTGGGTATGAGTGGGACTCGGTGGAGGACAACGGGTTCCAGCCGGCCGGTGTGGCGCAGCTGTCGAGAACGACCGTGGCCATGACGGCTCCCGGGGACAACTACGTCCTGCAGAACTACGGCGACCTGTACCTGCCGGGCACCAAGACGCACGCGCTGACCATGTACAAGTACCAGCCGAGTGGCGCGCTCGTGTTCGGCGCCGGCACGGTGCAGTGGTCGTGGGGCCTGGAGAACGACCACCTGCACGCGGACGGCACGCCGACCGCGGACCGCGCGATGCAGCAGGCGACGGTGAACCTGCTGGCGGACATGGACAACGTCCAGCCCCGCACGCTGCGCACCGACCTCGGCCTGGTGGCCGGCGTGATGAGCACGGACACCGCGGCGCCGATCCCGACCATCACCATCGGCCAGTCGCCGGTCGTCGGGACGCCGTACACCTTCTCCGGCAACGTGATCGACTGGTCCGGCAAGGTCTCCGGCGTGGAGGCGTCCGTCGACGGCGGCGCCACCTGGCACCCGGCCACCTGGACCGCCGGAGCGAGCACGTGGAGCTACACGTTCACGCCGACGAACTCCGGCGCCCGCACGCTCGCGGTGCGCGCGGTGGACGACTCGGCGAACCTGTCGTCGGCGGTCACCCAGAACGTCACCGTCAACGCGCGGCAGTGCCCGTGCAGCATCTGGAGCGACACCACGGTTCCGGCCTCGCCGTCGACGAACGACAGCACCGCGCTGGAACTGGGCGTGAAGTTCACGGCCAGCGCCAACGGCTACGTCCGCGGCGTGAAGTTCTACAAGGGCAGCGGCAACACCGGCACGCACACCGGTTCGCTGTGGGCCACCGACGGAACCCGCCTGGCCACCGGCACGTTCGGCAACGAGACCGCGTCCGGCTGGCAGACACTGTCGTTCCCGACATCGGTCGCCATCACGGCCAATACGACGTACATCGTCTCGTACCACACGAACACCGGGCACTACGCCGGTGACGCCGGGTACTTCACCAACTCGGCCATCGGCATGGAACCGTTGTCCGCCACGCAGAGCACGGCGAGCAACCCGAACGGTGTCTACAAGGTCGGCACGTCCGGCATGCCGACGCAGAGCTTCGGCGACACCAACTACTACGTCGACGTCGTCTTCGGCCTCGACCCCGGTCCGGACACCCGCGCGCCGCTGGTGACGGGCACCAACCCGCTCAGCAACAGCAGCAGCGTCGCGCTGAACGCCACGCCGACGATCGGTTTCGACGAGCCCATCGCGCCGAGCTCCTTGCAGTTCACCGCGACCGGCCCGGGCGGGGCCTCGGTGGCCGGCACGGCCTCGCTGTCCGCGGACGGCAAGACCGCGACGTTCACGCCGAGCCAGGCGTGGGCGGCGGCCACGAGCTACACGATGTCCGTGCGGGCGTCCGACGCGGCCGGCAACTCGATCGCCAGCCCGCCGTACACCTGGACGTTCAAGACCGGTTCGCCGCGCGGCGCGTCCTGCCCGTGCACGGTCTGGGACGACTTCGCCACACCGGCCACAGTGGACTCCGACGACCCGAGCGCGGTCGAGATCGGTACCAAGGTCCGGTTCGACGCCGTCGGTTCGGTGCTCGGCGTCCGGTTCTACAAGGGCCCGAACAACACCGGCACGCACACCGGTTCGCTGTGGAGCAGCTCCGGAACCCGCCTGGCCACGGGAACCTTCAGCGGTGAGTCCGGCGGTGGCTGGCAGACGCTGACCTTCTCGTCGCCGGTCGTGGTCCAGCCGAACACGACGTACGTGGTCTCGTACTACGCGCCCAACGGCGGCTACTCGGTGTCGGGTGGCTACTTCAACGGCGTGGGTGCGGATTATGGCGCCCTGCACGCGCTGGCCAGTGGCGTCGACGGCAGCAACGGCGTCTACCGCTACGGTTCCGGCGGCGGCTTCCCGACCAGCTCGTACGGCAACAGCAACTACTGGGTCGACGTGATCTGGCAGGGTGGCGCGAACGGTGACAGCACACCGCCTTCGGTCACCGGCACGTCGCCGGCCAGCGGCGCGACCAACGTCTCGCTGACCACCCCGGTGAGCGCGACCTTCAACGAGCCGGTCAACCTGTCCACCGCGCAGTTCACGCTGGCCGACCCGGGTGGCGCCAAGCTCACCGGCACGCTTGCCCTGTCGGCGGACCAGAAGACGGTCACGTTCACGCCGTCGGCCAGGCTGGCCGCGGGCACCGCGTACACGGCGAGCGTGAAGATCGCCGACGTCAACGGGAACGTGATGGCGAACGCGACGACGTGGTCGTTCACCGCCACGGCGACGCAGACGTGCCCGTGCTCGCTGTTCAGCGCGGCCACCCAGCCGACGGTGACGTCCGAGAACGA